>NZ_PDYX01000011.1:0-85838 GCF_002743265.1 Sporosarcina sp. P29
CTTCACTCATCACAGATGACCTGAAGCATAAAGGGGACAGTGTCGGAGCGGACGATCAAGTCAGTAAGCCGGAAATCGCAGAATTGGTATTGAAGATTGATAAGTATATATTGTAAGAATGAGAGACTTCCGTTGGATACGGGGGTCTTTTTTTCATGCGCAGAGTAAAACACGCCACTTTCCGGTACTGGAAAGTGGCGTGTTGAGGATGTTATTTATCGTTGTCTTTTTTCACTTGATCGTCTATCGGAACATATTCTCCCTTAAGTCCATCTTTCTCGATGTCGTAGTACTTGTCTGCACCTACTCCACCTTCATCAATCATTCTTGAAATACCTTTCGTGCGCATTTCATGTTCTTTAACAATTCTTTTACGGTCGTCTTTAGTCATGTTCGTCTCCACCTTTTATTAAAATGTATTTTTCAGGATAAATGTGTACATTTGCAGGTGTGTCTACCTGTTAATTATTCTTCGTTGATTTGCCTTCGGGTACTTCGATGACTTTTTCTGCTGGCGGCACTTTTTTAATATCATAATACTTATCCGCGCCCATCCCGCCTTCACCGATCATTTAGGAAATCTCTCTCGTGCGCATTTCGTTTGTCTTCATAATTTCTTTTCTGTCGTCTTTAGCCATTTTTAATTCCTCCTTTAAAATAAAATACGCTTTTACTCTTTGGGGAAATAGAATGTGTGACTGTACTCTGTGTTGAATCTTCTCTTCTATTTTAACACAAATACGTCAAGGATTGGTGAAATGGAAGCACTCCACTAGAATATTAACAGAAGATTGTGTTACCAGAAGACAATGGAATGAAAGTAATGATATATTTAAAGGGAAATGGGGTGCTTATGATGAACAATATACAAAGAAAAAAGAGTATTCCTCATATATATGTTAAAAACAATGAAATCTCTAACGTAAGTGATGGATTCCTGGAGTTAACTGGATACGAGGAAAGGGACTTCGTCGGATTATCCCTTATAGATTTAGGAGTATTACTAAAATCAGAACATCAACTATCCATCCAAGCTATTGAAGATGTAGCACGTGGCTATATTTATACACATGATTTATTGCCGAAAGAAGTGGCAATAAGCGTTAGTACGCTGGATTCTGGTGTTGAATTATATTATTTCGAGAACTTGGAAAGTCCTTCATTGTATTTCACGTTAGATAATTTCGGTAGCGAGGCAGCCAATAAGAATGGTTCTGTCGCGATTTTTAGCTATCCCGAAGGAATTCTTCTGCAGCATGATGAGAACTATATAGATGTCTTATCGTCGATGAATAGTAATTCCGACAACGTATTAGGTAATCACGCCGAATTTCCAGCCGCCATCATGGATGTACTTTCTAAGGGCGTGTCCCTTCATGAATTTGAAGTAGAGGCTGTCGGGGATGGGGGAATGTCGACGTATTGGGATATCAATATAAAAATGATTAACGGAGAACGGGATCGCCAATTTACCGTCATTTCCTTTTATGATGTAACGGAGAGGGCCAATATGAGAAAGTGTTCCGAAAAACAGCATGCAGATGTGGAACTGGTTCTGGGGAATATGTCAGATGCGATTAATATATTGGATAAGGACGGAAACTACGTGTATGTAAACAATACGGGTAAAGACTTCCTATCTCGATATCTACCGTCGTATAACATGAATATACAATCTATTTCGAGTAAAGTAATATGTGTGGCGCGTGAATTAAATGATGAAAATGGGGAAAGGATACTGTTTGAAAATACCCCTGAACAGCGAGTATTACGTGGTGAAAGGTTAAGCAATCATAAAATTATTGAAACGAGCGAATGGCCTACGACGTATTATTCATGTGAGGGCCTACCCCTTTATGACAAGCAAGGGAATATAGACGGCGGTATTCTGATTTACAAAGATATAGAGCTTAATCATAAAGTCGCGGAATATCAAGCGCTACGAGAGAACATGGACGTGTCTCCAATTTTTTATATGTCCTTTTCTCCGGGTGACTATAAAATCAATTATATTAATCAACATACATTCCAATTTTTAAAGAAACAACGAAAAAATATCTCCACAGAACTAGATATAATCGGGAGATCTCTTTTTGATTTCTATAGAGTAGATAATTTACAAGGCGTGAAAAATGGAATTCAGACTTCTATAGAAACTAAAAGTCCTTTTGTACACAAACATCAAGCCATGTTAGGTGGAGTGGTGAAGTACACAAAAACCATATTCCATCCTATATATACTTGTGACAATATAGTAGAGAAGATTGTCGCGATAGGGTTTGATATTTCAGATGAGGAAATCGCAAAAGAAAACATGGAGAAACTACTCACAATGCAAGAAGAAATCTTCATTAATATATCTCATGAACTAAAAACACCGTTAAGTGTCATATTCAGTAGCGCACAATTATTGAACTTGTATTTGGAAAATGATTCTCTCGAAGAATATAGGGAAGAAATACTCAATATCAATAAGGCGACGATACAAAATTATTATCGACTCATAAAATTGGTGAATAATATTTTGGACATTTCCAAGTTGGAATCGGAAGTGTATGAATTGGTCACATACAATCATAATATAGTAGAGATTATTGACGAGATTGTAGAATCGGTTTCAGACTATACGAGTTCTCAAGATATTCAACTCCTGTTTGACCCCGATGTGGAGGAGGTAATTATGGCATTGGATGTCTATAAATTCGACAGGATTCTACTCAACCTAATTTCAAATGCAATTAAATTTTCTGCAATAGGTAAACAGATACTAGTGAAATTGGCAGTAACCGACCACCATACTGTCAGGATCTCCGTCATTGACGAAGGAATCGGGATCGAGGAAAAAGATTTACAGGAAATCTTTAAAAAGTTCATCCAATTAAATCAGAATTTCAATCGTCTATCTGAAGGCACGGGACTTGGTTTACCTTTAGCAAAATCTTTAGCTGAACTACATGGCGGCACACTGCATGTTGAAAGTGTTTTCGGTGCGGGCGGTACATTTATTGTTGAGCTACCCATCGAGAATTCTACCTATAACGGAAGTGTATATGAGCTAAATAGTGAGATGGATAGGGCGGAGAGAGTGAGATACGAATTCTCGGATATTTATTTCTAGAAGAATTCGTTTTTTAGTAGCTTTAAATTCTTTAGTAATGAGTCTGTGTTCTATACTCTAGAATGTATAAAATATCTCGCTAATGATTAAGTTGATTTCATGAACAGGGGCAATTCTTTAACGAGGATTGCCCCTTTTTCAGCTACAGGAAAAGTTTTGGAAGAGTGAAACGAAAGCAAGAGCTGATTCGTCTAAATTTCAAGAGGTGGAAACCAAAATTTTACTATTTGGAAAGGATGAAAAAATGAAATCCAAATTTATCATGATAGTTCTATCACTTGGTCTTTTACTTACAGGGTGTACTAAAAGTAGTCAAAGCGTCGTTAACAGTCCGGAAGATGCTTTAAAATCAATAGAGAGTGGGAACGAAGAAAGAGAAATACATGTGTATGGTTCATATAAAGTTAGCGAAGAATTGGAGTTACTTATTTTTAGGGGTGTAATGAATGATCAGGATATTTGGGTAGCTGACGTTCATAAAGTGGACGGTCAATGGGTAGCTAAAGGAATCGTTCAAATGAATGGCCCCTTTAAGGAAAGTGATGACATTCAAACTCTGCTTCTACGTGACGAATTTGGACTTCCTTTGGATTATGAATTGGGGTATATCAAAAGCAATGTACCCGTCCCTGAGGATTTACATGTGTTTGAGATCGAAGGGATCTCTGATTGGAAAATATGGATTAAAGAAATTTAAATAACATTGAAACGAATAGGTGGTAAACGGCTTTGATAAACGAATACGATCCATGCTGCGGTCAGGACGAAATATACTATAACCATCTGAATAAACAAGTGCAATAGTGTGAAGATAAAGGGGATTTATATGAATACAAAACGTAAAAGGAAGGTATGGGGGATAGGTTTCGGAGTATTTATTGTACTTGGTATAGCTTTCATATCTTGGTATTATCCATTATCACCTTTTAGCATCCATCAAAGTTTTACCTATCATCCTAGTTCGGAAACGCATAATGGTAAAACCTACGAAGAAGAGGTTGGTCAGTTTAAAGCCGCCTATGAGAAAGATCTAGATAAGGATGTAAAAAGTGAAAATCACAATCCTACGGTATATCGAACTCAATATATTCTTCCGACTTTTGAACAACAATGGTTGCTTGGGACCGAATCCAAAACAATTGATAAAGATCAACTGGATCAAATACTTCTCGATGTACAACAGGCAAGAAATACCCTGTTAAGCCTTGTTTCTGAAGGAGATTATTCCAGAGAAGAAAGAGTATACCTGGTGGATAGCATAAACGCACTCCTTAAATTGGAAGATAGTGTTAGAATGATAAGAAACGGAAAGTATTTTTCCAGAAGCGATTTGCAAAGGATGTTAGGTACTGTACGTGGAGATTTTCGAGCAAGTTTTAATCACTATACCACCGTTTTTTATGATGTATCTCACAAGTGAGAGTACGAAGCAATCGGCCAGGTTAAAGAATTTCTTTTATATAAATGGAGCAGAAGGTGTATGAGTAGTGGAAATCTTTAAACAAAGAATTAAAGCAAGCTTTTTTTATGTAATCATATTTTTGGCAATCTATATTCCATATAATTTTATAGCAAATAATGTTTTGATAGAAAAAGAGGTTTTGATGTTAGCGATTTCAACGGGGCTGATATATAACTTCATTATAATTCCATATATAGTAAATGAACGCCCCCCAAAAAAATGTGAATAGGATAGAAAATTACTCTGTTCGGGAACATTTCATTAATAAGATTTGTGCTTCAAGCGGGCCAATTAATCTACTTGGGGGCGTTATTATTGAGAAGAGGAAGTATAGGCATGGCTTTATTTACAGGTGCATTTGTACTGATAGTCATGCTTGTTATGGAGTATTTAATCCCCAATATCCATACGATAATAAAGATTATCGTTGTTGGTTTATCAGCTATGATAGGTGGCATGATCGGCAATAAGTTTTTTCCTAATAGGCAGTAATATTGTGTAATTGGGCTAGGTTCTTTAAATAACACTAAACTAATGAGGGAGTGAAATTGGTGAAGAAATTATTTTTAATAATGTTCTTTGCTTTTGCAATCTTATCTCTATCAGCCTGTGCACAGAAAAAGTTAAGCTTTGAGGAAGTGGATACTGTTCCTCAAAAAGTAAAGAAAGCAATAAACCCTGATGATCAACTTCAAATGATTAATAAAAATGGTAAAATATCTTACATTGTTTTTCAATCACAAGAAGATGTTAAAGCTAGTTTGGAAGCAGTAGATAAAACAGCACTTATCAAGTTGGATGAAGTGGATGCGAACGATAATAAACTAAAGCAATATATATACACGTTAACAACAGACGAGTCCGTTGATACTATTGATATCCAAGTTAATGGTAAATCAACGCCTTATCCTATGACTAGTATAGACTAATGGGGTTTTAACAGCACAATGCTTGTGCTTCAATCGGGCAAATTTACTTAATTATATATTTTCCATTCAGGGGTGTTTAAAAATGATAGAAGTAGATGAATTCCCAGTGCTTGAAACAGATAGATTGATTTTAAGACAAGTAACTAACGATGATGCAAAGAACCTTCTAACGTATTTTTCTGATACTGATGTGATGAAGTACTATGGATTAGAACCATTTAAGTCAATTGACGATGCATTGGCTGAAATTTCATGGTATCAGTCAATTTTTGAAAAAGGAACTGGCATTAGGTGGGGAATCTCGTTAAAGGGATCGGATGAGATAATCGGTAGTTGCGGTTTTTTAAATAAATCTGTTGAGCATTCTCGGATTGAAATCGGTTATGAGTTAAGCAAAGAGTATTGGGGGAAAGGTATTGCAGGTGAAGCATTGGAATCGGTAGTTAAATATGGATTCCAAAACTTACAGTTAGAACGAATTGAAGCACTAGTCGAACCTGCTAATTTAGCATCGCTGAAATTGCTAGATAAATTGGGTTTTGAAAAAGAAGGATTATTAAGACATTATGAATTTACTTGTGGCAAATTCGATGACTTATATATGTATTCCATTTTAAAATCTGATCTTGTCACTACTTAAAGAATATTAATTTCAATAATCGGGCCAGATTGAGAAAAAAAGATTCTTAAAAGGATTTCTATACTTTAAGGGGTGAAAAAATGAAAAAAGGCTTGGGAGCAGGCTTGGAAATGATTCGTATCGCATTTATATTATTAATTATTGGAGCTCTATTAAGTGGCCTTGTGAAATTAATCTATACAAGTTTTGGAGCAAGTGTAGATGATACTAATGGCGCTTGGCTAGTAGGAGTAGCCATCCTAATTATTCTTTTTGTTTTGTATAGAAACAAGCTGCAGTTCTCTGGATTTTACAAAGGCGATAAAAATGTAAAACTACCAAGAAGTATAAGCGCCATTCTAGTTTCAAGCTCTATATTAATGTTAATTATTGCTCCCATTATCCGCTAACGGGCGCGTTTGTGTTATAAGCGATTTCGTCTATATCATAATCGGGCCATTTTATTCGTTAATACAGCTATAAATGGCTTTATTAATTTATTCTAGAAGGAGTTGAGACAGATGTTTTACGCTCCACTTTTTGAAAATGATGTACCAGCTGCATTCTCCCGCTCTTGACGGAGAGAATGTAAAGTGTACTTCTCTCCGTTAAGGCGCTTATAAAAAGCTTAAAAACGGAGGGTGCGGAATGAAAAATACATTTATTGGTTCATTATATCTAATTTTAGCCTCTAGCATTTGGGGAGGCATGTATGTTGTCGTTAAAGTTGTGGTGGCAGTCATACCACCGGTTGAACTTGTTTGGATAAGGTATGTGATTGCTCTTCTTGCTTTAGTCACGATTGGACTGTTAACCAAACAGAATTGGAAGATAAAAAAACAGCATATTGGCCTTATAGTTGCGATTGCAGTTATAGGGTATGCGGTCTCTATTGTTGCCCAGGAAACAGGAACAATGCTTACTACTGCACAAATGGGCGCGATTATAACCTCTACAACACCAGCATTCATGGTTGTATTCGCTAGTTTAATCCTGAAAGAGCGCCTGACTATCAGAAAATTTGTTTCGGTGTTTCTGGCGACTGTTGGTGTGATTGTGATTGTTGGGGTCGATAATCTGGATATGTCCAGTATGCTTGGTGGTCTATCGCTTATTATAGCAGCGTTGACATGGGCACTCATGTCCGTGCTTATAAAACGTCTGCCCCATGATTATTCTCAAATCGTTGTCACAACATATGCGACTTTAATCGCTGTGATTATTTTAACTCCCTTTGTTATTCCAAGATTGCCTGAGATTAATATGAGTGATCTGGTCAGACCAGAGATTTGGGGAGGTTTAATTTATCTGGGGATTATATCTACAGCCATTGCATTTCTGCTGTGGAATCGTGGTCTACAAAAGTTAAATGCATCCAGTGGTGGTCTCTATTTTTTCTTCCAACCAATTGTGGGAGCTTTACTAGGATGGCTGATACTTGGCGAAACGCTTACTTTCACCTTTTGGATTGGATCCATCTTAATTCTCTTTGGTGTCTTGATTGTTATTAAAGACGAACATGGAAATCATCCTGAGAAAGCTTATTAAAAACGGATAACTGGGAACACAGATATTTAAAGGTATCTGTGTTCTTCTAGTTAATCTTTATCAGCTGAGTATTTATAGCTTTTATTCAATTTCACTATCGGGTGCGTTTGTGAGATGAGGATTGTGCCTGAATCGGGCCAAATTGTGTAAAATGGTTATTCAATGATAGAGGTTGAAGTAACGGGAAAGCAGGATCGGTTTATGAAGGCATTTAAAAAAATAATTAAATTCCTAAATAGAATGAAAGACATAGATAGAGAAGGTCTTTCGGATAAAGAAAAAGAATACTTGGACAGAATTCCAACACAAAATCCATATGGACTAATAGGAATGATTCTCGGAGGAATTGCTTTTACTTTTGGATCACAGTACGGCTTTATTCCCGTTATTACATTGGCCTTTTGTGTAGTGACTATATTTACTTTTGATAAAGAAAAAGAAGATAATCCTTGGCCTTTTTATGTAGGCATTATACTTTCATTGATCGGCTTAAATATGTTTATTAATGGGGAATTACATGAGCTGATATTTTAATATCTTTTTTCCGAAAGGCTTCTTTCCCATAGGTCATGCCTATCTTATTTAGGTACACTATTGGCTAACGATGGACTAACAACTTATTAAATAAACGGGCTCGGTTAAATGAATAAGAATCGTATCATAATCGGGTGATTAGATGGTTGATAAAAATTTAAGCTATATAACTGACTAGCAATCAGTCTGATTATTTTGATTATTAATATAGACGGTTATTACCATCAAGTTTTAGTTTCAGGAAAGAAATGCACCAAACGACAATTAAGAGAAAAGTATAAAAAAGCAAAAGAATTAACGTATGACAGTAGGGATTTTCCTGCAATATTTTGTACGCTCCATAACTTTGAGGGAATCTTTTTTGATGTTAAGTTGGAAGTCGATTTTGTTATTGATACCGATACAGATAGAATTTATTCACCAACGTATTAGATCAACGGGTTCAAACCACTATCCCACCTATGGGTGCGATTATAACACGAGGTTTATTTTTGTCACTTAGTTGTTCATTAGCAGTTGGAGGAACGTTTGTGACTATAGGTAGCGTGCTGATTGTCTATACCGTCTTAAACCTAATGTTCTTCGTGCAATAAGGAAATACAGAATTCCTTATTGCACGAGGTGGAGAGCATGCAAGTGAGACACTGAAGCAGATAGAACGGTGGAGTGTTGGGATTACAATTAAGCTGTTCATTGTCGCGTTCGGTTACGTTTTCTCTCTAGTGGATATGATACGAAATGCACCGCCAGGATCAGCACCATTTATCACCAGGTAAGCGCTATAGGTGTCCTGTTTTAGTCAATGAGTTAGACACTTCATTATCAATTATATAAAGTACATGAAGAAATCCGGCCAAATCAATAATTGGCGGGATTTTTTCATGGATTTAATACCGTGGCTGCTCATCGTGAGAAGGAATAGTTTCAAGTGTTCGTTCATCAATAAAGATATCGTGAAATTCAAAGAGTTAAGGGGAAGCAAAATAATTAATAGGAGAATTACGATATTCATTTGACGAAATACACTATTCTATATTAATATTAAGGTAGTTAGTGGTACCGAATACCGGCGATACAGAGTACTGAAATAATAACTAATCAAGTGGAGGTAGGGATGGGAAATATTACCGAAATGTTAAAAGGTGTTCTTGAAGGGTGTGTGCTGGAGTTCATTAGCCGTGGCGAAACGTACGGATATGAAATTACGCAACAGCTTCGGGAACTGGGATTTACTGATGTAGTTGAAGGCACGGTGTATACGATTACTATGAGACTTGAGAAAAACAACTTGGTGAACATCGAGAAAAAACCATCCAATATGGGACCGCCTAGAAAGTTTTACACACTCAATGATGCGGGTCGAGAGCAACTTACACTATTTTGGGCTAAGTGGGAATTTGTCTCGAATAAAATGAACGAACTACAATCAAACTAAATTAAAAAGGAGATAGAAGATGAATATTTTTGAGAGAATTATTGGCAGTTTTGATGACAAGAGAGAATGGAAGGCTATGAAGGCGCGTGTGAAGGAACTACCGAGTGAGTACCGTAACGCTTACAAAGCAATCGAAAAATATCTATCGGCGTGTGGTGGCCTGACTGACTGGAAAGATATCAGCCGTATTTTTGGTAGCATTCTCGATCTCTTCGAAGAAGGTGCAGCGCAAGGAAGGAAAGTTACGGAACTCACTGGTGAGAATGTAGCCGATTTCTGCGATGAATTAGTGAAGGACGCAAATACTTGGACGAACAAGTATCGAACGAAGTTGAACGATACGATTCATCGTGGTTAACGTAACACATTAGAAAAAAAGATTAGTGACACTTTGAGATGGAGCTTCACATCTTATTCATATGTAATTCGATTAACGTGCTACGTATCTACTTTTAACAACAAGTCGTAACTTCTTCCACAATTCAAGTTCGAGTCAAGCTGTTGTAACTATGTCGATTTCGATTCAGTATTTGAGTAGCCAGACGTTTATGGTCAATGTATAAACTTTCAAGGGGATGCCGACGTTGGTATTTCCTTTTTTATTGGATTTTTCGATGAATCCCATACATAACATAAAGTGCTTTGTCATGTTGCTAAACTGTTGTGAGTAGTGCAAAGGATTGTCTAATTCAATTACCCTTAAATCATACTTGACGAATAAGGATTAAGGGGATAAAGTATAATTTATAGTAAATTCTACAATAATATAAAAATAGAGGAGCATGGTATGATGAATACTTTTTTACTCATTGTGAACATTGCGGGCCTATTATTACTAGTCGGCCTATTATATAGAATGAATCGCAAAAAGGTTTCATTTTCAAAACGTGTTTTTACGGGGCTAGGGCTCGGGATTGGCTACGGACTTATTTTACATTTTGCATATGGTACAGAATCTGAGATCCTCAAGCAGTCGATGCCGTGGTTTAACTTAATCGGGACCGGCTATGTTAAATTACTGCAAATGATTGTTATGCCACTTGTTTTTATTTCCATCTTAGCAGCCTTTACGAAAGTGACGATTGGAAAAAACTTTGGTAAAATGGCGGGGACGATTTTAGGTATGCTCGTCGGTACAACTGCGATTGCTGCGATTGTGGGAATTTCAGTCACGCTTCTATTTGGACTGGACGCTTCTGAAATTGTACAAGGAGAAGCAGAAGCGGCGCGTGGGCTTTCTATGGAAGAGAACTACGAAACTGTAGCTGATCTTTCATTACCTGAAAAACTCATTGATTTATTACCTGCCAATCCTTTCCTAGACTTCACGGGAGCGCGTCCAACTTCAACAATTGGCGTCGTTATTTTTGCGGCATTCCTTGGGTTTGCTTACTTAGCGATTACAAGAAGAGATGAAGAAAATGCGGTCACGGTAAAAAAAGGAATTGACGCGATGTACGCGTTGATCATGGGTGTTGTACGAATCGTTCTTCGTTTGACGCCATATGGTATTTTAGCGATCATCGCGCGAACTGTAGCGACGTCTGACTTTATGGCGATTTACAGTCTCGGGAAGTTTGTTCTTGCTTCGTATGTCGCCTTACTCGTGATGTTCGGCATTCATTTGCTCATTATTACATTATCGGGATTAAATCCAGTGACGTATGTGAAAAAAGCAGGAGAAGCGTTGATATTTGCTTTCACATCACGCTCAAGTGCGGGCACATTACCGTTAACGATTCATGCACAAACCAACCGTTTAGGCGTACCTGAAGGAATCGCAAACTTTTCTGGATCATTTGGTTTATCGATCGGGCAAAATGGTTGTGCAGGGATTTACCCAGCGATGCTCGCTGTCATGATTGCTCCATCGGTTGGTATAAATCCACTGGACCCAACATTTTTAGTAACATTAATCGCGGTCGTTGCGGTTAGCTCATTTGGTGTAGCGGGTGTTGGGGGAGGCGCGACATTTGCCGCAATTCTAGTATTGTCGGCATTAAATCTTCCTGTTGCACTCGCAGGGTTATTGATTTCGGTTGAACCATTGATTGACATGGGCCGTACTGCGGTAAACGTCAGTGGTTCGATGACAGCGGGTGTCACAACAGCCCGCGTGACGGGTGAACTTGATACGGAAATGTATAATGAATCACTTGAAAAACAAACAGTAGAAGCGTAATTTAAAGTAATCCCGCAGGAGACGGCATTGTCTCCTGCGGGATTTTTTTAATGAAATGAATATCGGATTAGAACGCCAGGTCGAACTGGATAAAATGGAATTATTTGATTTATGTAAGATGTTTTTTGGGAAATTCTGTTATACTAGTAGAAAAATAAGTGTAGATTCACAGATCCGCAAGAGTGCCAGGACCGTGTATTAAGAAAAACAAGCTGTTTAAGGGGAATTAGGTTATGAATACACCAGAGTGGAAACAAAATGATGCATGGACATGGAAGGAATTTATTTTGCTATTATTACTCGAATTTGTATTCGTCATGGTAGCTGTTAAATATGGTATGCAGTCACTATATCAATTCTGGTTTGATCATACACTATACTCAGGAACGGTGACTGGATTAACAATTGCAGTTGTGCTCATGTTAGGTTTATATTTTATTGCGTTGAAACCACAAAATTTGTCATGGAGAGATGTTGGAGTAAAAGGGTTTCCTGCATCGTATTGGTGGAGGATTCTAATGTGGCTATTCATAACCATTGTGTTAAGTGTGGCTGTCGTACTTTTAACTAGCCTGGTCGGAAATGATGTAGATAACAGTAAAACGGAGAGCCTGCAACAAAATGTAAACGTAATTACGGTTTTTATAGCCTTTGTTTCCGCTGGTATCATATCGCCTATATACGAGGAGATTTTTTATCGAGGGTTTATTTATCGTTGGCTAAGAGTCAGACTTGGAATGGGCTGGGGGATTGTGTTCAGCTCACTGATCTTTACGGCTGCTCATTTTCCAACGTTAAATGCGATGCCTGTAAATTTTATCACTGGTGTTGTATTTGCTTGGACCTATGAAAAGACAGGTTCTATTATTCCGGCAATAATTATTCATGGCATATTTAATACAATTGCAGTTTTACTAACAGCAATGGGCTGAATTATGGTTTTACTAGTAACTGGGGGGAATTCTCGAAGAAGGATTGCACTTGTTTTCGGTAATTGGTCCAGATTAGTAAGTTATGGGAGGATATATCTTGAATACAATAATACTAGTTACATTGCTTGTTACTCTGCTAGTCTCCACCATAACTGGTATATGGATATTTAAACTAAAAAGTAATAAGTGGTTGAGTGTTTTAACAGCATGGGTTATAAATACTGTGATCTTACTAATAGCGACCGTCCTTTTTTGTAAATTTGATGTACAAGCTTTTCATAAACAAACAGATGGTGTCTTTAGTAGTTTGGGAGTACTAGTATTCGCATTTTTTATTCCAGTGCTAACACTTATAAATTTCTATACTCTAGAATTTCTAAGATACCAATATAAGAAAATGTCTTACTAATGATGTATTCTATTTCGTCAACGGGGCGTTACCTGAACAACCATTACGCATCAAACGGGACAAATTCTTAAGTACTGGAGAGATTAAAATTAAACATATAATGACAGAGTTGTTTGGAATACCTATAGCTTTTTTATTTTTGGGTGTCGTGTTTTTAATATTTGGAGCTAATGGAGAAGGGATGGCAACCACGTTCTCACGACCTGCGGGGGCATCAAGTTGGACTACTGAGGGTAGCACTATACATGCATTCACATTTATACCACTCCTTTTGGGTGTTTCTTTTCTGATATTGTTCATTAGCACTTTTTCTATATCTTTTTACAAATGGCAAAAGGGTGGTTAATTACGTTATCGAGTACTAATTCTTGAAGAAGCATTTGCATCCTTTTCAGTAACTGGGCCAATTTTTAATAGTTGAGCAACTAGAAAATGAAGATGAAATGGTTAATTAAGGATATTGAAAAAACAATTAACGAGGATATTTATTGCACAAATATGATGCCAATAATTTGCTAGTTAGTATTAAAAACATAATAGGAGGATGTTTGAAATGAAAAATACAAACATAGGGTTGGTTTTAGTTCTATCGAGTGCCCTTATCTACGGCTCTGCTTTAATATCAGCATCCATCTATTCTCTTACTCTTGGGGGTGTTGATGGACAAGGCTGGAACAGTAATTATGGAGTTTTTGGAACTGCACTGTTAAAAGTAGGGTTTATCCCATTGATAATATCCATTTTGTTGGTAATAACCGGCATCAGGTTTTTAGTGACTGAGGATAGAAAAGCATAATAATATTGGCGGGCGAACGAACGAACGAAGCGAATTCCAGTACAGAATTGCAACAGGTTTACATAAGGACCGAATTTCAACCAACTAGAAGGAGAGAATTTCATGGGAAGAGTTCTAACAGCAATTATTTCAACTATTATCTGTGGTGCAGCTGCAAGTTTTATAGAACCATTAGTATTTGCAATGAGTTTGCCTGTTGCGTTAATGGGAGGATTTATTTTGTTGGAAATTCAACGTAAAAAAGAAAAACAAAATGCACTTTGAGTTAGGGATCTAATGCTTTAAAAAACAAGCACCTCTAAAATCGGTTGCGGTTATCGCATATGCATTATGCCTAAAATGAACCAAATGATTGATTAATAAGGATTGAAAGAAGGGATTTGTATGAAGAGTAATAATAAGAAAGTTTACATTCTAAGTTTAAGTATTGCCTTTGTTATTCTCTTTTCTTTTATTCCTAGTTTCGGATTGAGGATTGATGATGGTTCTCGATTTTTGGGATTTCCTGCTGAGTGGCTAGGTATATATGAATACGGTGGCTTTAGTTTTATGTGGTTAGGTTTTTTGTTAATACCGGATTTTTTTATTTGACTTTTTCCTTCTTGAATACAGTTTTAGTTAGATTAAACAATTCGAGAAGTAATAAGTCGGATAATGTATAGAAGAATGGTTATGATCTAGTGGTTAACTATCAAATGCGTTAAACAAATAGAGTGATTTCGGAACAGAGCCATAATAACCACCAAACCAAACCAAACCAAACCAAACCAAATACAAAATAGAGGAAAGTAAAAAAACTACTGTTTCATGGGGGACTTGCGTGTGGAGAATATTTGGCAACAAGACAATAATTACGGCAGATTAGAATCATTAACAGTTGAAATTGTAAAACAAGCGGAAGAAAAATTGAAAGTTAAGTTACCGGATTCTTACATAAGTGTTTTGAACCAACAAAATGGTGGTTACATTAAATTTAATTCATATCCTTTAGATGTACCGACTTCGTGGGCTGATGATCATGTTCATGTTGATCACATATTTGGGATTGGTGTGGGAAAGGAAAGTGGAATACTAGAAAGTGAATATTTAATTCGTGAATGGGGTTTACCTAAGAATGTTGTACTAATTTCTGGAGATGGGCACTCTTTTGTTGCACTTGATTATCGGAATAGTAAAGTGGACCCTCCTGTAATTTTTTTAAATGCTGAACAGAATCAAGAAATTAGATTAGCGAAGAATTTCGAAGAATTTATGACTGGACTTGTTGATTACATTGAACAAGAGGGAATAGATACATTTAATACTGGACTTACCAAACAAGAAATAAAAGATTATTACGCTAAAATAGATGACTTAATTCAAAAGGGAACACCAAAAGAAATTGACCGTTTATTTACAAATATACTCTCAACTAATAACGAGTTGATACGATATATGGTCGAAAAAATGAGATGTCATCAAAATCCAAAAGTACATTACAATTCACTTCTTTTTTTAAACTGCTGTGCAAGAGGCGATAATAACGGGATTTTAGAAGATGATTATTTACTTGAAGTTTTACAGGGATTCTCCAAAAGTGAAAATAAGAATGTTTTAGAATTTGCTCTATCTTCATTAAAACTATTACAAAGTAGATTTAGTATATAATTTAGTCGATTTTTCAACTAATGGTCCAGATTGAAGAAAATCTTTTATTATATGGGACAGAGGGTGTATGAGTAGTGGAAACGTTTAAACAACGACTTAGAGTAAGCTTTATTCATGTAATTATATTTCTGGTAATCTATATACCATATAATTTTATAACAAATAATGCTTTGATCGATAGGAAGTTTTTGTTGTTAGTAGTTGCAGTAGGGTTAATATATGGTTTTATTATAAATCCATATATAGTAAATGAACGCTCTCAAAAAGACCGTGAATAGGGTAGAAGATTACCGAGCTCGGGTGCAGATATTGCAAAATACTTATGCCTAGAATGGGCTACTTTGTTGGAGGATGTTTTCACATATTCATGTAGATAGGAAGGGAATATATGTATGATAAAACAAGCAAAAATATAATGATAGGTATTTTAGTGTGTTTGGCAATAATTGCATTAAAACCGACGCCGTCTTTTCAATCTGACTTTCCATCCTTATTAGAAGTAAGTGATTATAGTGGTGAAACAGTTGTTCAACTTGCAGAAAATAGAATAGCAATTGTTGATACTAACATAGACTCAGGAATGCGTGGAGAAGTATTGGTAGTCGAATTTGATGAATCGAATAAAAATTTTAAAGTGCTTGGTCGATACAATTACATCAATGAATTATTTAATGAGTAAAAATAAAATTAGGTGAAACGGAACTATGCTCAAGTATCGCGGGCGGATTCTTTCACAAGGAATTGCGGCTTTTTTCAGCAACTGGGCCAATATTTAGTTGAATATAAGTAGGCAGATTAAGGGGGAGTTTTGTGAAGTTATTATTATCCATTCTATTAGCTGGACTTTTAGGTATCTTGGCTCTCTTAGATCCTATTGGAATTTATATCTTATGTGCAGTTATTATAGGAGTCGTTTTCAGGACATTTATTTTAATTAATGAGATCCATAAACAAGTAGTAACAGCCAATGGCAATGATAGGATGAAAGCGGCATACGAAAGATATATAAAAGAAAGAGACAAAAAAGAAACGGAAAACTAATAGAAGACGTTTTTAATAACCGGGTGCGGTTGATTCACGAACAATCACTCCCAATACCGCAATAGGGCCGGTTTAATAATAGTTATAGCTTGTTATAAACAGTGGATTTTCTTGAAAAAGGGATGAATAAAATGAAATCTAAAATCTATTTATTAATTTTGATTTCTCTTGTATTGGCTGTGGTTACATCCAATTTAAATATTCATACTGACATTAAATCTGTTATTTATGGATTGTCAGTGGAGGTTTAATTTTAGGGGCATATATCAGTGTTGAAAAACCAAAAGAAACTAAAGAATTTTAAAAAGGATAGTGATAGAATGTTTTTAAGTTTTTTTTACATATTGGTGTTATCAATTTTTGTGAGTTCAGTTGGTGGCTTTATTTTTTATAAACTAAGTTATAAATTTTTGTTACCAAAAACAATTAGTTCTGTTTTGGGTGGGATATTGACTTTCCTTCTAAGCTATCTATTTGTAATGATATTTATCGAGATCAAATTATTATATGGCGTTATAACTGCATTGGCTATATATATTTGGTTCCTCAAAATGCCAGAGAGACATTTGGAATGAAAACTACTATTAACAGGCGTATTTAATTCATAAGGACATGGCTGCAATCGGACCATTTTATTGAATGACCTTTAAGATAAATTAGAAAAGGCGAATATGCCAAAAAAAGCGGGGAGGGAAATTGTATGCTGATTAGCTTGATGCAGGGGATAGGCATTTTTTATTATTGGACTTGGTTTTTCTGGCCATTTGTATTTGTTTTTTCATTGGTTTATACGATTTCTTCATTAGTGAAAGACGAGAAAACATCAATGAAGCCTGCGATAGTCGCTTCTATATCACTTTTAATAATCTTAGCTGGAGTGACTTCCCCGACATTTAATTAGGCACTCAACGGATGTGAATCCTGTGTAAGGTATCTTCACTCTATTTGGTAATTGGACTATTAAGAGGCGAAAGGGGAGGATGTTTTGATAAACATTTTCTTAGGGTTAATAATGTTCATGTCAATTACTTTTCTTTTACTCGGAATAAAGAGAAAATCGAAATTAACTATATTTTTTGGTGCTATCGCTTTTATTGCGCCTCTACTTTATTTGGGCTTCAGAAATTGGATAGTTTTGTTGCCATTAGTTCCTGCAATATCATTTGTAGTCTCAGATTTAGTAATTAAAAAAAGGGATTCTGCACAAGGGTAGTGGGCATGGCTTTAGATATTCCATTCCATTCCGTAACTGGTGCTGATTGCTTAGCAAAGCATTCTCCAAACGGACTATTTTGAAGAGTTATAGTCGGTGCATTATTGTGTCAGATGGTAAGGGGGGCGCGTGGAATGGACAACCAGAATTTCAAAGTAATATCCTTGGCTTGTTTATTAATTTGTATACTAGCTTGGATTCCTAATATAGTTTTCCAAGTAGCCAGTCCTTTATTTTTAGTGACTTTTATTATTGCTCCAGTGGGAATTTTATTCGCAGCATTGGTAAGAAAATATTGGTTAATCGTAGCTAATATTTTTATGTTTTTCAGCTTTTTCATATTTATGTTTGTGGTTTATTTTGTGAACGCCAACTGACGTCAAAATTCAAGGATATATTATTCACGAACAAAGGGGGCGTATGTTCGCAAAAGGTTTGTGTCTTAAATGGCCCAAATAATAGAGGATTGATTTTTATAATTTAAATTTTGTTTAAGGAATTAAGTGAAAAGGTGATTGTGTTGCAATTAAGGGATAAGATTATTATTGGGGTGGCAATGACTCTACTGGTTGCAGTGTCGATTGGTATAGTTTTTGGTGGAATTATTTTTGGTCTAGCAGGTTTTTTCTCTTTGATTGGTGTTTCTTATGAATCAATTGGATCTTTACTACTATTCATATTCTTTGCTTTTTTGGTTGGCATTTTCTTTGAAATATTAGAGCAAATCACTTTATTTTTTATAACGAGAGCAAACCTAACCAGTAAAGAAAAATGGATTTGGATAGCTCTAATTAAATTTATTTTAAGCTGGATTGTTATATATATAGTTAATGAATTAATGACAACAGTAGTTTTATCAAGCTTAGCAGTATTTTTAACAGCACTTCTTATAGTTAGCATTGACATAGTGTTTGATGATAAAAAAAGGTAGTAAATAATATTAGACCTCCTTTAACGGGGACGATTGCTCTACAAGAGGCGCGCCAATACCGCAATAGGGACGTATTATGATTGATTGAAATTCAGAAAGAGGGTGAAACTAATGGTTAGCAGTAGTATTGAAAATGTTAAAACTCATAAAGAAATCGGATGGGGTTCATTGTCGTTATTGCTATTTATATTGGGTTTATTATTTTCTGTCTCCTTTGGAACATACGATGCTCTTGGCGATTATATCTTGCGTCTCATGCGTGTGAAGCCTTGGTCAAATGTTAATACAGGTATGCATTATACAGTGTTTTATTCTCTTGCTTTTTATATACCAGCACTAATTATTGGTTATAAATTCAAGAGTGATTGGGGAGCAAAAGTAGGTAGAATTTTATCAACGATCTTGGTTGTTTCTATTCTGGTAACACTATTGTTTTTCGTGGTTATTTAAAACCTTCAATAATCGGGGGCATTAACCGAACATAGTTGTGCAAGAATAGGGCCAAATAATCGAATAAAATATGTAGAAAATCAGGAGGGATGTCAGTATGGGGTTTGATTTAATATGGATTGCTATAGGAATTGCAGCTGCAGGGTATTTTATAGGCAATGGGCTTAAAAACTTTAAAAATCCTGATGCTAAAGACAGTCTTAGTGAACTCTTTGAAGATGATGACAATGAACACGAATTGATAAAGGAAAATAATGTTCATTACTTTATAGGGATTTCTAAAGAAGATGCGAAAAGCTTAATTCAAGAATATCCAGACATACCACATGTCCTTATAAATAATAAAATTTATTATCCTAAAGCAAAACTTCGTAAATGGTTATCTGAGTTGGGAGAATAGACTATGTAGCACTCGGGTGCGATTCTTTAATAAGGATCAGCGCCCATTCTGTGATAGGGCCATTTTGTGAAAGGAGGTTAAAAGATGGATTGGAACGCTCTGTTTGAAGTTTTAAGAAATATATTCATGATTCTATTCATTATGTTTTTTGTAATAGACATTTTTTCAAAAAGGTCTTATAAAGTTCTATACCATATAGCATTAACATTTGGAGTCATTTTCTCGGCTTTCATATGGAATTGGGCAATAGGATTCAAAGTGGGGTTTATTGCTCTCTTTTTAATTGTGGCTGTAAAGACAATTTCTGATGTTAGAAAAAGAGAAATAGATACTAAAACAGAAGCGTGAATTTTAGTGGAAACTGTTATAGCAATCGGGCGCGAATGCTTTATAAGCAATTTCGTCTATATCGCAATCGGGCCATTTAACGAAAAAGGAGTGAAGATATGAAGAATTCTATACGATTCTCATTAGGTTATTTAGGATATTTCTTGATTGGTTTTATGGCTCTGCGGGCATTAATTGTTCAAGAGGATAAAATAGGGTTTGTTATATTAATAGTTGGATTAACTTTACTTATTGACTATGTTGCCTCTTTCGAAAAAAAGTACGGAACTCCGAAATACAGTGGATATATAAAATCTATTCTTGTTGTTGCATTTATCTTTTCGGGATTTTCAATGGTTTAATTTATTAAACCAAAGGGCGCGATTGCTTAAAAAAGTGATTGCGTCCAGATCACGTAAACGGGCCAGATTGAGAAAAGCTGAAATTAAATTTTTCAAGTGGGAACGGGGCGATCGGAAATGAGTCTAGCAAGTTATCTGGGAACTAACGTAGAGATTCCGTTAAGTGATGGAGATTCCAAAAATCGAATTATTATTGGTGATTGTTTTTCAGATGAATCTCATCGCCAAGAAGTTCAACGGAATCACTTTACTACACCTTTTATGTACGAGATTTCCAGTGATTGGGGAATTGAGATTACTAAATACGTATACAAACCAATGCTGATTGAATCTAAAGAAAAATTATTAGCCCTATGTGAAATGATGAATAGTTATATAAAGAGAGATGATTTCTTTGAACTATATAGTTGTTGGGTGGGGGATGAGTCTTCAAAAAGAGAAGGGAAAATCATTCTACAATTAAATAATTTCGACATTGATGAAATTGAGTTGCCAGAAAAGACAGTAGTTAAATTTGAAAAATGAAATTACTTGAACCATTCGGGCGCATAAACTGAACAAGGTTGTGCAAGAATTGTGTTGGATTACGAGGTTAAAGAGGTGACAATGTGGTGTTCTTCAAAAAGATGAGCGATAAAGAATCATTCAACTCGAAAAAAGGAGTAATCTTCGGTTTTTATACTTACATGCTAGTGTCAGCGGCGAACTATTTTTATTATTTATCAACAGATAGTGGCTTGTTCTCTCCGAGTTTTATCATTTGGAGTGGTTTGTTAGCTTTCTTTTTGTTTGAGCTTATTTTAAATCTAAAAGACAAATTCGTTAAAAGAATATAGATGATTAAGTTTTACTTATTCTACAGTCGGGCAATTTGGTAAAAGAGAGGTTTCACATATGAATAGCAAGTGGTACGGAGTATATGCCATGATATTAGGTATTGTATCTTTTTTCACAGGTGAAATTGTCACTTTCATCATGCTTAGTTTTATATTAATAGCTTTAATTAATATTAACACTACCTTGAAAATGAATTTCGAAAAAGACAATGACCAGAAAGAAAAAGACGAATAAATCGTTTTTAAAATGTTTTTAGACGTTCAGTTAACGTGAGCAGTAGTTTAATAGTGTAATTACTACTTTTACCATCCAGGAAAATTGGAGGTGGGTTATTTTGAGTAATGACAGTTCCTCAAAACTAGAAAAATGGCGAGCAAAATATGCTGCTTTAGTTATTGCGTTAGGTTGCTTATACAGTGTAATCATTGGTTGGGGAGAAAATTGGATTCTAACAAGTATTTTAGGACTCGGTGTAATCGTCTGTGGAATAATAGGGTTTTGTGATATAAAGCGATTTATAACTAGCAAAGCTAAGAATGGAAATTTTTAATTCTCTAAGCAAATGGTGGGCTTTACTTGAAGATCATTGAGCTGCTAAAACAGCTCTTTTTCTAATTCAACTAAAGGGACATTGAGTAGTAGTTAAAAAATTTTGGGACTTTGCCTGTGGATAAATATATGTAGTAAAGTAGGAATTTTTATGGCGAACCATATATTTATTGCACCAAATAGTAAATTGGGATTCAAATAAGTGGGGTATTGAAGTGTAGAAGATGAAAAATAATAGAAAATAACGAAATGGCTTTTTTAAAAATATCCTAAATGAACTTAGGGATTCAATCTTATTTGAAGTGGCTTGGAACGTCTTGATGTTTATCCCGAAAATGATGATTCGCTTAATAAAAAACATTTGGTAAAGTAGTCAGTCAAAATGTTGATCTTCGCTACAATCGGCGACTGGGTAAACCAATAAGAGACGTAACGAAGAACAGCTTTTGCGAGCGAAGCAAGGGGTGTGGTTCACCGCCCGTAAGACACACGTCCGGTTGCAACGCAGATCAACGGTTTCAAACCACTATCTCAACTTTGGGCACTAAATGTATCCAAGTAACGTCTATCGTCATGTTCATTGCGCGAAAGAGAAAAACATTTTACCAAAGGAGAATACCATGAAAAACATCACAAAAGACTTTTTGTCTTCATTCATACTAGTGTTCCTCCTAAGCGGCTGCAGTTCCACTACCGATGCACCAAATGAAGATCTATTTGAGTACAAAAAATCATTTATTGGCGATAACAGTGCAGTAATTCATATAATTGAGCAACTGCCTTATGCTGATCAGTTTGAAGGAGTTTCACTGGAAACCAAAACAGAACCTTATGGAATGACGATCCAATATGAACATATGGGTGCTTCAATGGAGGAAAGTGAGTATAAAGAGGCGGCAGTATATAATGCTAGCTACTTATTCACGCTAATCGATAATGCACAGTGGGTTGTCTTTGATTTTGGAGACACTACCTATACAATCAGCAAATCGAAATTGCAGGACTGGTATGGTAAAGAGTTACACGACTTTACGAATGAAGAAGAATTGAATGTTTTCATTGCAGACAAGTTACAGGATGTGAACGGAGTACACCAGCTGTTCATTGAATAAAAATCAAAATATTCATCATTATGAGAACAATTTGAGTTACAACAGAAACCCATCATTCTATGGTATAATTGCAGAAAAAATCAGGCATATTTGGAGATGGACAACGATGATACGATTTGAAAATGATTATACGGAAGGCGCTCATCCACGGATTCTGCAACGATTGATTGAGACAAACGAAGAACAAACTCCTGGATACGGTATGGATGAACACTGCGAAAAAGCTAGAGAGTATATTCGGAAAGAGTGCGAAGCTGATGAGGCGGATGTGCACTTTTTAGTAGGGGGAACTCAAACGAATACTACGATCATTGCGTCCATTTTACGTTCATATCAAGGAGCTGTTGCTGCGGAGAGTGGACATATCGCGACACATGAAACGGGAGCGATTGAAGCTACTGGACATAAAGTGCTCACTTTGCCTAGCGAAGACGGGAAAATCACGGCCGAGCAAGTAAAGCAATTAGTGGATGCTCACTTGAATGAAGCGAGTCCTGAGCATAGTGTGCAGCCTGGACTTGTGTATATTTCTAATCCTACAGAAAATGGAACGACTTATACGAAGGTGGAATTGGAAGCTTTGAGTGAAGTCTGTGGACAATATCAGTTGCCATTAATACTCGACGGCGCTCGATTAGGATATGGTTTGGCTTCGGCCGATAATGATATCACGTTAGCGGATTATGCACGACTTTGTGATGTGTTCTATATTGGCGGAACGAAAGTCGGTGCGATGTTTGGTGAAGCGGTTGTCATTACAAATGATTCACTGAAAAAGGATTTTCGCTATTACATTAAACAAAGAGGCGGCTTGCTCGCTAAAGGAAGACTGTTAGGGATCCAGTTTGAAACGTTGTTTGAAGACGGTTTATATTATGAAGTGTCAAAGCACGCTGTGGAAATGGCGTCTATTCTTCGTCAAGCATTTGTCGAGAACGGATTTGCGTTGCGTTATGATTCCACAACTAATCAGCAATTCCCGATTCTCCCAGAGTACGTCATGACGGAGTTAAGCAAGAAGTATTCATTCTCCTTCTGGGAAAAGATCGACGCTACACATAGTGCGGTTCGTTTTTGTACAAGCTGGTCTACTAAGAAGGAACATGTGGATATGTTCGTGAATGATTTGCACCTGCTATGTATTACTACCTAATACTGTCTGGATGGCGTTGAATTACGACTGATAGTAAATCAGGCCCCGCTTCTACTAGGAGAGATTTGTTTATGAATATGGATGAACTAGTAATTGTAGGACTCACTTTTGCGAATGTAGGATTTATATTGCTCATTCTAGGACAAGCCAGACAAATTAAAGTATTGAAGGCAGAGAATCATAGATTGCGTCCAGTCGAAAGTCAGAATGAATTGATCACTGATGCGCAAGAAAAATTAAAAACTCTCGGTGTCGTAAATACGGTGAAGTACTTGAGGGAATTTAAAGGCATGTCGATGGTAGACGCCAAACGACTTGTGGATACTATTAAAGAATAACTACTCGTGATTTTTGCCATGTAAGAAGGTTGGTTTTAAGTGAATATCTAGTACTATGCGTTTAACTTTCATTAAGCGAAGTAGTTATTCTAGTGGAATTTGACGCTACAGGATGAAGAACTTTGGCTCTATTGGCAATTCACGTTGGATGCGAGACCTTACCCGTTTTTTTTGGTGAGGTCTCTTTTTGTGTTTATATGGCATCCTAGAGAGTGAAAATAGGGAAGGCAGATGAAGCGATTTCAGCATGTCAATTGGCGGTGATGCTGTTTTGGCGCTACTTATGCTTGTTATATGGGCTGTAACTGGAAGTGAAGCACTACTCTTACAAATCTACGCTAGTAGGTGTACTAAACAGAATACGACCTGATAGCATTACACAAACTACAAGCTGACTCTATACGGATAGGTCTTCTCAGTGCTTATATGACGGTGAACGTCTAGTCTGTTATGGAAAACATAATGAAATGTATCCTATTTATTTTACCGACTTAGCACTTTTTAAGGATAAATACCATTCGCCGAACGTAAAGTAGATTGACGATGAATAAACATCTGGTATCCTCACTTGCATAGCGACAAAGTCATTTTTCCCAAAAAGGAGCCTTTACATGAACCTCATTCAAGGACTAATCAGCTTCATCTTGCACATTGATGAGCATCTGGTCGATATCATTCAAATATTTGACGGCTGGTCGTACGTCATCTTATTTCTAATCGTTTTTATTGAAACTGGGGTAGTGATATTTCCATTTCTACCTGGGGATTCCCTGCTTTTCGCAGGCGGTGCATTTGCGGCTCTAGATGCTTTTAATATTTGGTTCCTTGTCGCCGTCTTCTTCGTTGCTGCTGTTCTGGGCGATACAGTGAACTACCATATTGGTCGTAAAGTGGGGATGTCCATTTCTCCTAACAGTTTGCTAGGGAAAGTCATAAACCAAAAGAAAATGAAAGCTGCGGAGACGTTCTTTAATACGCATGGCGGGAAAACCATCCTGATTGCTCGCTTTATGCCGTTTGTTCGGACATTCGCTCCGTTCGTTGCAGGCGCGAGCCGCATGAATTACCGGTACTTTGCTTTCTATAATGTCGTTGGAGCGGCATTTTGGGTAGGTATATGCACCATGTTGGGGTATTTATTCGGCAATATTCCTATTATTAAAGAAAACTTTTCTACGGTATTGCTTGTGATTATCTTTTTATCTGTCTTCCCAGCGTTAGTTGGTATTATGAAAAGTAAATTTAGCAGTCAAGCTGTGCGGTGAGAAGAATCAGTCGATTTATACTGAAATCATGTCGACAAATAGCAATACGTTCGTAGTTAGTTGACATATAAGCCGATTCGTTTTAAAGTGAACCTATAGAATTATACGAACACTTCCGTTAAGGGGAGTAGCTAGTACAGTAAAAGTCGTCAATACAGGATGTGAATCCTCGGCTCTACTGGCAACTTATGTTGTTTGCGAGACCTTACCAATTATTTGGTGAGGTCTCTTTTAGTTGTAGAGAGACATCAAAGCCGTTAATTGGTTTTGATGTCTCTTTTTTATTTTTGAAAACTACTGGAGGTTACATTTTGAGTATGTATCAGGAACTTGTACATTCCATTGTCATAAATAAAAAGAATCGTCTGGTGGACTTCCATCCATCTTTGCAGCTCGTCGGAACAGGGAGAAGTGCGTTTGTTTTCCGAGTCAAATGCTCGAACAAGGCAATTAAAGTATTCTTTCCTAATTCTGTGTACATCGCGAAGGAAGAAGCCGAGATTTATCAAACACTGAAGGATATTCACTATTTTCCATGTATTTATGAAACAGGAGCGAATTATGTAGTGATGGATTACGTCGAAGGAAATACACTTTTTGATTGTATGACAAATGGGCGAGTCATTACAGACGCTCATATTACAGAAATCGATTACGCCTTATCGCTAGCAGCCGATACAGGATTAAATCCTTCTGATATTCATTTGCGCAATATATTTATTACACCTGATGATCAAGTGAGACTGATCGACGTGGCGCGATATAGACAGAAAAAGGACTGCCAGCAGTGGCGCAATTTAAAAAGAGCCCATCGACAATTTTACCGGAAACGATTTTTTTGGAAGAAAGTCCCGAGCACGTTCTTGAATATTGTGGCGTTCTTGTATAAAAGGGGACTCATACCGTCCTATCGGTTATGAAGGATGCATACACTAACGAGTTTTAGTGTGTAATAAAAAAAGGGACCGAAATCACAATGGATTCGGTCCTTTTATATATTCAATAGGTGACCCAGCTCAATCCTGTCGTTCCTTCACCTGCGTGCACCGCTACACAAACGCTCAGTGAAACAACTTGAACATGTACTGTCGGAAATTCTTTCAGTAGCTCGTCCTTCCATATGTTAGCGTCCTTTAAATTATGGCAATGAATAACCGCTACTTCTGGCACAGAGCCTTTCTCCATATCGGTACGGAGTAGGGAAGTAACATGTTTTTTTGCCCGCTTCATGGACCGCACTTTTTCCGTCATCACGGCTTTTCCGTTCTCAAAACTAATGAGAACTTTTATATTTAGTAAATTACTTAAGAATGCTTGTGTTCCTGATACCCGACCGCTTTTATGCAGTTGGCCTAGACCGCCTGGGATAAACGATAACTTAGAATTTGAAGTCATAGCAGTAAGGGCTTCCACGACTTCTTCGGGTCCTTTACCTTCTGCAAACAGTTCATTCCCCATCTCAATCATTTTGATCATTGGAAACGAACCAATTTTCGAATCAATAGGATACACGGGGAAGTCTGTCATCTTAGCTGCAGATTGAGCGCTTTCAAATGTACCTGAAAGTCCACTGGATAAATGCACAGCAATCGCAAAATCATATTCTTCTGCCTGTAGTTTTTCATATAACGAAGTCATCTCACCAATGGTAGGCTGGGAGGTTTTAGGTGAACCTTTAGCTGCACGTAATTTATCGTAAAACTCATCTTTTGTAAGATCTAGTGATTCTCTATAGCATCGATCTTCAAACACTACGCCAAGGGGAAGTACTGATACACGATGTTGTTGAATGAAAGCCTCATCTAATTGCGCTGCCGAATCCGTAATCCAAGCTATCTTCTTCATTAATAAATTTCTCCTCAAACTATAAATTTCGTATAGGGACTAGCAAACATCTATTCATAACGTACACTACGGATTGGCCAAGACCTAGTGACAGTTGTCATATCTTGTCGAATTATAGTGTGTGCAGTCATAAATTGAACATATGTTTAAGAGGAGAATGAATGAAAGTGTAGGGATTAACAGAGAGTCTTACAGATATGGTTTATGAAGGCTGAATTTACCATCCGTCCGAAGAAAAAAGTAGCTTTAGTAAAGCTACTTTGATTCTTTAGCGGTAGGCGTTAATTTTACGCTGGAAGGTTCGTAAAATTGATCCACTAAGTTATAAATAGTGATGAGTTCATACAAAACGACAAACTCTGGTGGGAATTGACTTGGATGTCTATCCTCACTATTGGTGATTTCTTTATTGTCGTCCCAGAAAATGTCGGTGACGTTTTTTAATTGGGACCCATGCTTCTTCGGATCGTAATCGATGGAATGTTTCAAGTCATCGGCAAGCTCCGTTACAGCCTGCATGATCCGGTCGCGTTCCTCCGACGTCCAAGAGATATGTTGTTCCGGTATATTAAGTAAAGCGCCGAGATGAAATTCGAGATTATGTAAAAATAATAGCTGCTTTTCTGCCATAAGCAATTCATTTTCTTTTCCTCTGACCCATGGATACAATTTCGATTCATTCCGTTGAAAATGAATCAATGTTTCCGTTTTCTTAATTTCCTTCGTCAGTTGCTTAATGGTCTTTAGCTCATCTCCGCGGTTTGTGTGTGCGTCATATAAAATCGTTCGAAATGTCCGCTCCATTATAGTTCCAGCTCGCTCACTAATACGTTGGATGTTTTCTACAATATCTCTTCGGTAGTTAGGTGGGAAGACCAACATATTTACTATGGTGGACACGAGCAAGCCGATAGTAGTCGTGCCGAGTCGAATGAAAAAGGCGAATAAATAGTTGCTGTGAATAACTTCGACCATGGCGACCGCTGTCAATGTGGCAACGAGTAGACCAGCATGTAAGTTTAATCGGTAACAGACTAAAATGGTGGCCACCGCCGCTAATGTATAGGTAATCGGGGAATTCCCGAAAAGCGTGATAAAGAAGACGGCAAATGCAGAACCGATAGCCGATGCAGGAAATCGAATAAGCCCTTTTTTAATGGAATCACTGACAGTGGGCTCAATCGTCACAATCGCCGTGATCACAGCAAATACTGGTGGCCAATTAAACCATTCACAAATAATTGCCGTTAAAAAGATGGCTATCCCCGTTTTCACTATTCGACTGCCATTGAAATGAAAGGATCGCATACGGTTATAACCTCCAGTTCTAACTACGTATATTTAGTACTGTAGTACATTCTATCATCCTCGACCACCGGAACGTACGAGCGGAACTTTTTGCATACATGCACCTACACAGATTTTTATTTGAGGAATACAATACTGTAATTAGGAATAGATTATGAATAAGGGTAGAACTCGATCACTACATTAGGATGTTCGGAAATAGAGTATTGAATACGTGGGAAAATAGGAGAAGGGGTGTGTGAAATGAGTATCCTTTTATATTTAATAATTGGCGGTGTAATTGGCTGGTTTGCTAGTTTAATCATTGGCAAAAGTGTTCCAGGCGGTATCGTTGGAAATATTATTACAGGAATTATAGGTGCGTGGATTGGTGGGAATTTATTTGGCAGTTGGGGACCGCGCTTAGGTGACTTTTATGTCGTACCGGCTATTGTAGGGGCGCTGATTTTTGTCATCATCGTAAGTTATATTATGAAAGCAGCACAGAAAAGAAGGTAACTAGATAGAAAAGAGGGCTACCCGAATTGTTGTGGGGGAGCCCTTTTTTTATGGAGTACTATACGTTATGCAAGCGGATATTTATTGTTCATTATTATCTGCGAAGAATGTCATGGCTTCACACATAAATTGAGCCAAACCAGCACCGAATTGATCGATATTCGTCGTGAAGCGTTCGTCAGCTACGTACATTTGTCCCAAACCTTTAAATGCTTCTAATGAGTAATGATGGCCTGTTTGCGTATTCAAAAACTCATACCATTCCGAAATAGCTGTTTGTGCTTCCGTGGATTCAGGCGGAGTGTTTCTGAGATCAGCCAATTTCCGATAGATATCATTCATCTTTTCTCCGACTGCGTTATTTTTGAATGAAGCGTTTGATTGATCGACCGCTTTTGCTCCCCATAATTTTCGCGCTTCTTCTTCATATGGGTTATGACTAAAATTAAATCCTTTAAATTTCTCTTCGTTCGACATGTGAATCTCTCCTTTTACATATTGTGTGGTTTTATCGATCGTCGCAATCATTTGATCGATCCGTTCGCGCTTCTCGAGCAATAGTTTTCGATGCAGTTGAAGAGCTTGCTGGCGATCGAATGACGGATCACTGAGAATTTCCTTTATTTCCTTCAACGGAAAGTCGAGTTCTTTGAAAAAGAGTATTTGCTGCAAAGTCTCAAGGTTTTGTTCGGAGTAATAGCGATACCCCGCGTCTGTCGTCTCCTCGGGTGTTAATAATCCGATTTCGTCGTAGTGATGAAGCGTGCGCACACTAATACCGACTAACTCCGCGACTTGCTTTACCTTCATTTTCATCCTGAGCACCTCCTTATACTATGTAGTATAAAGTGTGACGTAACGTGAGGGTCAATACATTCAGTAGGATTTTCGAAAATAATTGGAATTACTTTTTTATCGCTCAATAAATAGAATAGTTAGATAGTTTATGGGATAATGAGGTAATGAAAAGGGGGGATTCGTCATGGATAGTCGATTTCCGATCGGAGAATTACATGTTCCTGAACATGTAACGCTGAAAGATATTCAACAGTGGGTACAAGAAATTGAAACCTACACAACTCGATTGAGGGAAACTGTAGATTCATTGAATGACGAAGAGTTGAATAAAACGTATCGCGAAGGTGCGTGGACCGTTCGTCAATTGGTGCATCATATTGCAGACTCGCAGTTGACGATGTATCAGCGACTAAAGCTTGCGTTAACAGACGACAATCCAACAGCACCCGCGTTTGATCAAGAGAAGTGGGCTGTACTACCTGACACGGAGCTACCGGTTGAGCCTTCGATTAAAATGCTCGAAGGAATCAATGAGCGTATTGTAGCGTTAGGCAATAGTCTGACGGAAGCGCAATTGCAACGAACATTTATTCATCAAGTAAACGGCGAGATCGCAGTAGCGAAAAAAATCGCGAAGCTAGCTTGGCATGAAGAACATCATTTAGCGCATATTGAAATGGCTTTGGCGAAATAAGCGCGTTTTACATCGTATGAACCCCGCCACTTCTTCACATTGAGGGAGTGGCAGTTTTTTTATTGACTCCATGCTAAGTCATCTGCTCAAAATGAAGTCAACCTTATTTTTAAATTGTCAGAATTATGCTGTAGTGCGTACTAGTTTTCAAGAAAAGATCTTATATAATTCATTTGGTGTTTACATATTACATGGCTAGGACTGTAGTTCAAGCTTGGTTACCCGAAGTGAGTAAATGGAGGTTTACTAATGTTAAAGGTCGTGGTGATATTTCTGCTGGCCGGCTTGGCTGAAATCGGTGGAGGTTATTTGATTTGGCAATGGTTGCGCGAAGGAAAATCCGCAATGTTCGGATTAGTTGGGGGCATTGCGTTAATTTTATATGGCGTAGTAGTCACATTCCAAACATTCCCGACTTTTGGCAGAGTGTATGCGGCGTACGGAGGCGTGTTCGTCTGTCTATCCGTTTTATGGGGATGGGGAATTGATAAAAAAACTCCTGATTTGTACGATTTCCTAGGGGCGGGTATTTGTCTAATTGGCGTGTCCGTCATATTGTTTGCACCGAGATCGTAACAGTGAATGGATAACAGAGTATGAAAATGATGAACATCATTCGATAAGGGGAGGACGATCACATGACGCAAAATGAAATTTTTCATATCGGCGAACAAGCGCTAGAAGCCCAATCTTTCAGCAAGCTATTGGGAACGAATTTGCTGGAGTTTACTACAGGGGAAGTAGTTTTGGAAGTTCCCATCACGGAACACGTCCTACAGCAACATGGCTTTGTACACGGTGGGGTTATTAGTTATGCAGCGGATAACGCGTTGACTTTTGTAGGTGGTTCCGTTCTAGGTCCGAACGTATTGACCGCTGAATACAAAATCAACTATGTACGGCCCGCAATAGGTGAAAAAATAATTGCTCGGGCGACAGTTATTTCTGCAGGTAAACGTCAAGCCGTCTGTCGCTGTGATGTTTTCGCTGTCAAGGATGGGGAAGAGAAGATTTGTGCCACTGCCCAAGGGACGATTATGACGGTTGTATCAGAACAATGAATGAAAAAGCTAGAAACTAAAACGCACCCATTAGCTAGCGGGTGCGTTTTGTGTTGTTTCATTTGCATACGTCTGACTAGCGGGAGTAGATGTACCGTGATGATGTTGACGTTTGGTCAAGTGATACCAGCTGTTAAACAATAGAATGATGATCACGAGATCCACCGCATCGCCACCGTAATACATCAGCATCGCTCCTGCTCGCGCCTCTTCAATCGGCACACCGGCAGGCGGATAAGCGTATAATAATTTGGATAAAATACCGTGTCCCGCAAGAGCTACAATAAAGACTGTCGTACGGTAGCGGAAACTATAGCGGCGAGAGACGGGATCAATGTATAACAGAGAAATCGTAAATAGATAACCCGCAACAAACACGTGTATATGGATCACGATATGCAGCCAGAGATGGTGGTGCATGGACTCAAACAAACCCGACGTGTATAACAACCAAAGCCCACCGATGTTCAAAACGGAAGCAGTGACGGGATGTGTATAGAACCCCGCGAGTCGGCTTTTTAACAAGTGGCTTACCTTCCTAGCCTGCCGAACGGGAAGTGTCCGCAGCGCTAACGTCATAGGAGCAGCGAGAGCCAATAGGAGGGGACCGAGCATGCCGAGCAAGAGATGGCCCAACATATGCCAAGTAAAATGAGCATGCGACAGTTCGGCAAGAGGTCCGACAACAGCGCTTACTGAAGCGAATACGCCTGCGATCCACAACACGCTCCGTTTGTATGGCCATTTTCGCAAACGTCTTTGCCGATTGGAATAAAATACTGCGCCCCCGTATAACAGAATGGCCAACACCGCAAGCGTCCCAAACAGCCAATCGGTTGCACTGAGATAAGCATCATGTGGCATGAAGCACCAGCCTGTCCGCCGATCGGGCATCCTGGTGCGCTGATTTGATTAACAACAGACCCGCCGCAATCATCACAATCGCAGCGCCGTTCCACACGACATCATATGGAACGATATCTACATGATAACGAATCTGATGAATGCGCATGACCTTATGTTGAATGGTTCCATCATACAATTGGAACGCGCCGCCACCGAGCAACTTACCACCCCAGAACATCTTATGCCATAACGCGTTCCTCCTACGCAAATCCGCTACCAAAAACAACGCGCCCACCGTCGCAAACCAGCTAAACGCATGAAACAAACCATCCGACACCAAGCCAACCGCCACAGTAGATTTATCATAAAACTTGTGCCAATGCAGCAGCTGATGAAACAGTGTCTCATCCAAAAATGCCACAAACCCGAGCCCGAATAATATACCCGCCCAGAGATTTCTCTTTTGATATGTTTTTCGATTCGACCAATTTTCCACTTTCATGACCGCCATTTATATACTGCTCCTTTCCTCACATACGTAGTGTTCCCTGAGGATGGGGGAATTAATACATTGATGGATGTTGTGGGCTGTAGGACAGGCTCATAGGGCGGATGTATTGCGTAGCCTTGTTTAGAGCGCTCGTTCCCGAAGTATGAGCGTATCCAGGTTGACATAGAGCGTGAATCCATCGTGATAGAGCGGTTAACGTCCAACTATGAGCGGAACGACGGCCTGATAGAGCGGATGCGTGAGTTCATAGAGCGCCGACACTACGTAAGCCTTGTTTAGAGCACTCGCCCTCGAAGTATGAGCGTATCCAGGTTGACATAGAGCGTGAATCCATCGTGATAGAGCGGTTAACGTCCAACTATGAGCGGAACGACTGCCTGATAGAGCGGATACAGACTCACATAGAGCGAATAAGCTCCCCCTTAGAGCAAAAATCCCCCAACAAAACAACATCTCTAAAAGCCTTCATTATAAAAATACTTTAATCATCCACTATTTAACGGTAACTTTTCCCGCAAAATCTGCTAGAATACGAGTAAAGGGAGTGTGAGCCGTGAAAATTGTCATTTCGCCTGATGCATTTAAGGGGAGTTTGAGTGCGGAAGAAGCGACCAAGGCTCTATCTAATGGAGTAAAAAAAGTGTTTCCGCACGCAGAAATCATACGTTTACCTGTTGCAGACGGAGGTGAAGGGACGCTTGATGCACTGATTTCGTCTACTGGTGGGACAATCGAAACGGTATCTGTGCGAGATCCGCTCGGCCGAGTAATCGATGCGCATCTAGGTGTGCTTGGTGACGGAGAGACGGCGGTTATTGAAATGGCCCAGGCATCCGGGTTGATGTTGCTTACAAAAAAAGAACTCGATCCGATGAAAGCGTCTACATATGGTACAGGGCAATTGATCCTCCATGCGCTCGACCAAGGATATCGTAAATTGATCATTGGGCTTGGGGGCAGTGCGACGAATGATGGAGGCGCAGGTCTGCTTGAAGCTCTTGGAGTGAAATTTAAAGCAGCCGGGTGGCCGTTGGAAATGAATGGCACTACGCTTTCTGTATTCGACGAAATCGATATATCAAAACTGGATAAGCGGTTGTTGGAGGCGGACATTCGCATTGCGTCTGACGTGGAGAATCCGTTCGTAGGAGAACAAGGAGCGTCGGTTATTTTCGGCCCGCAAAAAGGAGCGAATCCGGAAATGGTCTTGGATTTGGATGAAGGCTTAGAGCATTTTGCGGATGAGACTGAAAGCGTCACAGGCGTACGTTTGCATGAGCTGCACGGAGCGGGTGCAGCAGGTGGAAGTGCGGGTGCGTTAATTGCCTATTGCGGCGCACGTCTAGAAAGTGGAATCGGTGTCGTGCTTGAGGCGATAGATTTTGCAAAGCATCTATCAACTGCAGACCTTATTCTGACAGGTGAAGGGAAGACGGATCGACAAACGCTTGCCGGCAAAGCATTAATGGGCATCGCGAAGCTTGCGAAAGCAGAGGGTGTTCCGGTCCTGGTCATTTCAGGGACTATTGATGAATCGGCACGTCAAGAGCTGCTCGGATGGTTCTCTGAATTGCATGCGTTGGATGACGGAGAGAAGTCATTGGCCGAATTGATGGCTAACGCAGCAAGTTTATTGGAGGATCAAACTTCTGTAGTTTTGCAAAACAGAAAATAGTATGTATTATGCTAAGCATAGTAAATAGGCAAGTAGGGTATAGAATACACAAGGAGGTGGTCAGATGTTTCAAAATGCGATCGACTGGCTTGTAGGGCCGGCGAATAATTTCATTTGGACATATGTTTTAATCGGACTTTTATTGGCAGCAGGTTTATATTTCACAATTCGTACGAAGTTTGTGCAAGTACGCTTGTTTCGTGAGATGTTCCGTCTAATTGTAGAGAAAAAAGATAGCAATGACGGGGTATCTCCGTTCCAAGCATTTACAATCAGTGCTGCATCACGCGTAGGAACTGGTAACGTAGCAGGGGTAGCCCTTGCGATCGGAATCGGTGGTCCTGGTGCAGTATTTTGGATGTGGGTTATTGCTCTAATCGGTATGGCAACTGCATTCATTGAAAGTACATTGGCACAAGTATATAAAGTGAAAGATGGCGATACTTTCCGTGGAGGGCCAGCGTATTACATGCAAAAAGCACTCGGCTGGCGGAAACTTGGAATTGTCTTCGCGATTTTATTGACAATGTGTTTTGGATTTATCTTTAACGCAGTGCAATCGAACACAATCAGTCAATCGTTCACGGACGTATTCGGCATTCCACATTGGGCTGTAGGGGTTGGACTCATTGTCCTGACGGCAGTGATCGTCTTTGGCGGTGTGCAACGTATTGTTAAAGTAACGCAGACAATCGTCCCTGTCATGGCAACATTTTATATTATCGTAGCATTGTATATTGTAATATTGAATATTACAGAAGTTCCAGCGATGATCGCATTAATTATCGAGCACGCATTCGGTATTAAAGAGGTCATGGGTGGCGGAATTGGAATGGCTATGATGCAAGGTGTACGCCGAGGTCTCTTCTCCAATGAAGCAGGTATGGGTAGTGTGCCAAACGCAGCAGCGACAGCGAACGTATCGCACCCAGCAAAACAAGGACTCGTACAATCATTAGGCGTATTTTTCGATACCATCATCATCTGTTCAGCAACTGCCTTCATTATCTTACTTGGCGGCTTGTACCAATCAGGCGAAACAAACGGTATCTTATTGACACAAGCATCCATGGAAGTACACGTAGGCGCATGGGCACCATACTTCATCGCTGTGGCGATCATGTTCTTCGCCTTCAGTTCCATCATCGGTAACTACTACTATGGCGAAACGAACATCGAATTCATCAACGCCAACGTCATATGGAAACGAATCTATCAAGTACTCGTACTCGCAATGGTCTTTTTCGGAGCCGTTGCAAAAGTACAAATTGTCTGGGATATGGCTGACCTATTCATGGGACTAATGGCCATTATCAACCTAGTCGTCATTCTACTCCTAGGCAAAATCGCCTTCAAAGTACTCGACGACTTCACCAAACAACGAAAAGCCGGCAGAAACCCCGTCTTCAAATCAGCTAGCATCCCTGGCCTAAAAGGCGCAGAATGTTGGGAAGAAACAGCTGAAAGAGCAGAAGATCGTTTGTAATATCGATAGAAATTCTCGGGCTTTTGAGGTTTTGATCTTGAACTACTATTAAAATGAGTAATGAACTGACTAAGTGTTAGGTGTTTTATGTAGGATGAGGGCGGAAGACGAGGGCCCTTCGGAACGCGTCCCCCGGCTGGAGCCCTCATCCCTTCTCCTAACTAATTTCACTATCTAAATAAAACGTTCAGACAAACAATTTAGTCAAGAAGTAAAAAGTTTGATATACTATAAAATACTGAATAAGAAAAATCGAATCGTAGTTCAGAAGAAGGATTCTGAACATCGGTTCGATTTTTGTTTTGCATGTTTGAACACAACATGTTAGGGTTATATATGAATCAACACACTATATATAGTGTATAACAGCATTTAGATGAATTGGTACCCACCACGTTTAAAAGGGAATCCGCCACGAACGGAGCTGCCCCCGCAACTGAGGGCACGGACGACTATCTTATGAAAACCACTGCTTCGGCGGGAAGGAAAGATGGAAGAACGATGTGCCAGCCAGTAGACCTGCCAGTCATCTCAGCAAAACATTCTTCGGGGTTGGAGAGTGAAAGCACAAAGCAGTCTTTTTTCAGTCTGCCTAAAACTTTCCGCTATCTACTACACGTCAATCGACGACTCCCGATTATATCGGGAGTTTTTTTATTTAGTACATAACCGAATTAATTAACTAAAGGGAGCGGATATAATGGCTATTATTCAAGAATCTGTGGGACTTCATTTATTGATGGAAAACTTACAACAGGAATTCGGCAAGAAACAAATCGAACCGTTGATCGAAGCGAGTGAGAAATTCCAAGAGCGTCACCCAGCGAGCTCAGCAACTGAATGGACGAACGCCATGGTGCTAGAGTCTTTAAGCCGTATTGATGAAGCGAATGCGTATTGGACGTTTGTAGCGGCGCGTATTTATTTATTCGACGTCTATGCAAAGCAAAAAGCATTGCGTGGAGCGGATGTCTATACCGATTTTGCGAAAAATGTAGAACGCTTGGTGGAACAAGGTTTATATACACCCGTTCTGACAGAGAAATATAGCCAGGACGAGCTTCAGGAAATCGGTAAGCTGCTTGATCCTTCTCGTGACCTATTATTCACATATATCGGATTGAAAACATTGGTAGACCGCTATGTAACGGTGAACTTTAAGAAACAGTCCGTGGAGCTTCCGCAAGAGCGCTGGTTGATCATCGCGATGACGTTAATGCAAGATGAAACGGTAGACCGTATTCATAAAGTCAGCGAAGCGTATTGGGCGATGAGCAACTTGTACATGACGGTTGCGACGCCTACATTGTCGAACGCAGGCAAGATGCACGGTCAGCTATCAAGTTGCTTTATCGATACAGTAGATGATTCACTGCAAGGGATTTACAACAGCAACACCGATATTGCGAACTTGTCGAAATTCGGTGGCGGTATCGGAGTCTATATGGGAAAAGTTCGTTCTCGCGGTGCATCGATTCGTGGTTTCGAAGGTGCGTCAAGCGGTGTTCTTCCTTGGATCAAACAGCTGAACAACACAGCAGTCAGTGTTGATCAACTCGGACAACGTCAAGGTGCCGTAGCCGTTTATCTCGACGTATGGCATCAAGATATCTTCACGTTCCTCGACCTCAAGCTCAATAACGGGGATGACCGTTTACGCGCACATGACATTTTCACAGGCGTATGCTTGCCGGACTTGTTCATGGAGAAAGTCGAGTCCCGTGAAGACTGGCATTTATTCGATCCACATGAAGTCCGCACGAAAATGGGCTATTCATTGGAAGATTTCTATGATGAAACAAAAGGACAAGGAACATTCCGCGAGAAGTATGAAGAATGTGTCCGCAATGAAGATTTATCAAGAGAGACGGTTTCAGCGATTGAAATCATGAAGCGGATCCTACGTAGCCAGCTGGAGACGGGAACGCCATTCATGTTTTACCGCGACGAAGTAAACCGTATGAACGCTAATAAGCATGAAGGAATTATTTATTCTAGTAATTTGTGTACAGAAATATTACAAAATATGTCAGCATCTACACATGAATCGGTTACACTCGAAGACGATATGGTCGTCACACGCACAAAACCAGGCGATTTCGTTGTATGTAATCTATCATCGATCAACCTTGGAAAAGCTGTGACAGCAGACGTTTTAGACCGCTTGATCAAAATTCAAGTACGTATGCTCGACAACGTTATCGATCAAAACCAAATTCCAGTTGTACAAGCACAACGCACAAATGCACGCTACCGTGGAATTGGACTCGGCACATTTGGTTGGCACCATTTACTCGCATTGAAAAACATTCAGTGGGAGTCAGACGAAGCGGTGAATTTCGCAGACGAGTTATACGAAAATATCGCGTATTTGACAATTAAAGCTTCAATGGAATTATCAAAAGAAAAAGGCGCGTATCCATTGTTTGATGGTTCGGATTGGCAAACGGGAGAATATTTCGAGCAACGCGAATACGATTCCAATAAATGGCGTGAACTGCGCATGGACGTGGCAATGAACGGTATGCGTAACGGCTACTTGATGGCAGTTGCGCCGAACAGCTCGACGTCGGTTATCGCAGGCTCAACAGCATCGATCGATCCAGTGTTCAAGCCGTTCTACCATGAAGAGAAGAAAGACTATAAATTACCGGTTATTGCACCGGATCTAGATCACAATACGTATGACATTTACCGTCGTTCTGCTTACATCGTCGATCAGCGCTGGTCTATCAAGCAAAACGCCGCGCGTCAGCAACACATCGATCAGTCGATTTCATTCAACATCTATGTACCGAACTCCATCCGTGCATCTGTTATTTTGGATCTGCACTTGCAGGCATGGAAATCCGGCATGAAAACGACGTACTATATGCGTTCAACCGCAGCAGAGATTGAGGAGTGCGAGTGGTGTCATTCTTAATCGCCTATGCATCCTGGAGCGGCAACACACAGGAAGTAGCGGAATTGATTACGGAACGTCTACAAAATGAAGGTGTCGAAGTCGATACCTATCGCATCGGCATCGGCCTCATCCCAAATGTTAAAGAATACGACGCGTTGTGCATCGGTTCATTCACATGGGAAAAAGGGGCAACGCCGGATGAAGTCAAAGATTTCGTGGCGGACGTCGGCTATAAACCGGAGCTCGTCTACGTCTTTGGCACAGGGGATACCCAGTTTGGCGGCGATGATTTATTTTGCAAAGCAGCAGACAAGCTAGCGAAATTTTATCATTCCCCATTTGAACCATTGAAGATTGAGCAAAGCCCACGCGGCATGCAAGAACAAATCGTTACGAATTGGACGAAAGGAGTGCTCGAACATTGGCGACACTTACACGAGTAAAAGTACTGAATCCTGCAAACCCGAATAAGGCAACAGCTATTTTCGGAGGGGAAGCAAGCGGCATCCTGAACTGGAACGACATCGCGCACCCTCATTTCTATACACTACGTCAGCGAATCCGGGCTCTTTTCTGGACAGCGAATGAAGTGGACATGACACAAGACGTCAAGCAGTTCTCAAGCTTGACCAAAGAAGAGCAATCCGCATTCCTGAAAATCATTGGCTTACTCGCTACACTTGATGGTCCACAAACCGTCATTGCAATGAAAATCGCAGACTTCACAACGGATCCTTCCGTCAAGTCGATTCTTGCGACGATCGCAGACCAGGAAAGTGAACATAATCACAGCTACGCATACGTACTTTCATCTGTCACGAACTTGGACAAGCAAATGGAAGCCTTTGAAATGGGGCGTACAGACGAAGTATTAATGAAGCGAAATGAACGAATTGTAGACGTCTACAATGAATTTGCGGAGAACCCGACAATCGAAACGGTTCTAAAAGCGATGGTCTACACGACGTTATTAGAAGGTCTATTCTTCTACAGTGGCTTCGCATTCTTCTATAACTTGGCGCGCCACCAGAAAATGGTCGGTACATCGACGATGATTTCGTACATCAATCGTGATGAACTGCAACATGGTAAAGCGATCAGCGATATCTTCCGAGCAGCATTGGCTGAAAATCCAGAGTACAACACAGACGAATTCACGGAATGGATCTATGACCAATTCCGCCACTCCGTCGAGCAAGAAGTCATCTGGAGCCGCTACGTATTAGGAGGCATCGATGGCCTGGAGCTGGAAGAGATGGAAGGCTACATCAAGTATCGCGCAAACAAAATGTTGCGCATGCTCGGCTTGAGCGAAATCTACCCAGAGTTCACGGACAATCCAATGAAGTGGATCCGCGCGTACGTTGATAACTTCGACGACACGAAAACGGATTTCTTCGAACAAACTAGCCGACAATATGTGAAGACTAGTGATTTGAATGGTTTTGATGATTTGTAATGGGTAAAAGGGGAGGGGAATCCGTTATGGGTTCCTCTTTTTTATGCATGGGGGAAGGGGGAGTGCATTGTTTTTAAGAGAAGATGCTTATATATATGGCAGAGCGCTCATAATTCCACGCTATCCGCTCAAACATCTTCCCAACCGCTCAATGAACCCTCCCAACCGCTCTATCCATCCATTTATCCGCTCTATGTATCACGGCATCCGCTCAATCTTCTTGTTTAACCGCTCAATGTCCATCACGGCAGTCATCTCTATTCATGTTCGGAAGGCAAGTCGCTCACACATCTGGCTAAGTGCTCATAGTTCCACGCTATCCGCTCATACATTTCTGCAACCGCTCAATGAACCCCCGCAACCGCTCTATCCATCCATTTATCCGCTCTATGTATCTCCACAACCGCTCAATAAACCCCCGTCCCCGCTCAATCCCCACCAATCAAAGCATCCGCCTACAACACCAATCAACCTCGCCACCCAAACCAAACCAAACAAAATCAAATCAAAAAAACCAAGCAGATCAATATCCGCTTGGTCATGTCCTACCTATAAAATTACTTCTGAGCTTCTGCAGTCTTGTGCATTGTCTTGTTTTTCGCAAGATTTACGTGCCAAGATAGAGCTTCTTCCAAGATGTGTGGAGTTTGTCCGCCAACTTGTTCACATGCTCTGTTGTAATAATCGCGTAGCTCTTCCTTGAAATCAGGGTGAGCACAGTTCTCGATCAACAACTCCGCTTTTTGTCTTGGAGCCAAGCCGCGAAGATCCGCATAGCCTTGTTCCGTAACAATTACGTCTACGTCGTGCTCCGTGTGGTCCACGTGAGAAGAGAAAGGTACGATAGATGAAACGTCTCCGCCTTTTGCGTAAGACTTCGTAACGAAAATCGCGATGCGTGCGTTACGTGCGAAGTCACCAGATCCACCGATACCGTTCATCATACGTGTTCCGCTAACATGTGTAGAGTTCACGTTTCCGTAGATGTCTAGCTCAAGCGCTGTGTTGAATGAGATGATACCCAAACGACGGATAATTTCCGGGTGGTTTGAGATTTCTTGTGGACGGAATACCAACTTGTCGCGGTATTTGGCGATATCGTCTTCGAAGCTGTCCAAACGCTTTTTGGATAGAGTCAATGAAGTAGCAGAAGCGAATTTCACTACACCATCATCGATCAAGTCGAAGATTGCGTCTTGAAGTACTTCAGAATATACTTCGATATCTTTAAACTCGGAATTTCTCATACCGTCAAGTACTGCGTTCGCAACTGAACCAACACCTGATTGAAGAGGCATTAGCGTTTCATCCATACGGCCCAATTTGATCTCGTCACGGAAGAAGTTCAACAAGTTGTTTGCAATCTCTTGTGTTTCTTCGTCTGGAGGAACGATAGGGGAAGGAATATCGCCTTGCTCTGTAAGAACGATTCCAACAACCTTTTCAGGGTCTACTTTGATACCTGGTGTACCGATTTTATCTGTTGCGCTGTATATAGGAATTTCTTTACGTTGGTTTTGAGCATCTGGGATGTAGATGTCATGTAGGCCTTCAAACTCCATAGGTGCATTTACGTTCAATTCGATGATGACATGCTTCGCTTCTTGAACGAAGATCGGAGAGTTACCAACAGAACCAGTCGGGATGATATATCCTTCTTCTGTAATAGCTGCTGCTTCGATGATTGCATAGTCAACTGGTCCGATTACGCCTTGGCGAATCCATTCAGCTGTATGAGAAAGGTGCTGGTCGATGTAGAAAGAGTCACCTGAATTGATTTTGCCGCGCATTGCTGGGTTGCCTTGATAAGGAACACGTAAATTGATTACATCTGCATTGGCCATCAATTCGTCAACGTTCGGGCCCATTGAAGCGCCAGTGAAAACGTTTACTTTAAAATCTTCAGTTTTTCCTCGTTCTGCCAATGCCAATGGGACCGCTTTTGCGTCTCCAGACAAAGTAAATCCACTCAGACCTAGAGACATTCCATCCTCGATCCAAGACGCTGCTTCTTTTGCTGTAACAATCTTGTCTTTCAGTGCTTCACAACGAAGTACCTTGTTTAATTCGTTTGCCACGGTATCATCCACCTTACCTTTCATTTTGTATATAATTCTATCATTTATATAAATAAAATCAACATAATATTATGAGAACTATACTAATTTTCCCACTCATGCAAGAAAAATACTAAAAATTATGAAAGTTTTAGATGACATGTAGAAGCTAGCATAGAGAGTTTTCCCTTACGCTAAAATTAAAACCAGGGATTTGCGAAGGGATAATAGGGAATTCCCTGATAGAAACAAGTGTAGAAACACGTATACTTGTATAATATAAAGATATTTTATGAGAATTGAACAAAAAGACCTATGATTAACGGTGATTAATAGGGAATTCCCTTAGATTAAATTCAGACTACTTAGTTTATTTTGGGGTAAGAAGTTTAATAGGTTGGATTCATTTACAGCTACATTCTGAGAAGGAGTGGAAAATTTCGATGAAAAAAAGATTCGGATTGAATTATTTTAAACCCGTCGAGAGTTATTCTGGAAGTTGGTCAGTGCTGGAAGAGAAAAATCGTGATTGGGAAAACATGTACCGTCAACGCTGGTCGCATGACAAAGTGGTGCGTACGACGCATGGCGTAAACTGTACAGGCTCTTGTAGCTGGAAAGTCTTCGTCAAGAACGGCATCATCACATGGGAAAATCAGCAAATCGATTATCCTTCCTGTGGTCCTGATATGCCAGAATTCGAACCGCGTGGTTGTCCGCGTGGCGCTTCATTTTCTTGGTATGAATACAGTCCTTTGCGTGTGAAGTATCCTTATATACGCGGCAAGCTGTGGCGCATGTGGAACGAAGCATTGCAGGAAACGAAAGATCCAGTAAAAGCATGGATAGCGATTGTTGAAGACCCTGAGAAATCCAATGAATACAAAAAAGCGCGGGGCAAAGGCGGTCACGTCCGGATTCATTGGCGTGATGCGACGATGCTCATTGCAGCTCAACTCATCTATACGGTACAAAAATACGGTCCGGATCGCGTAGCTGGATTCACACCGATTCCTGCGATGTCGATGGTCAGTTATGCATCGGGCGCACGTTTCATTTCATTGCTCGGTGGCGAAATGCTTAGTTTCTATGACTGGTATGCAGACCTTCCGCCGTCCTCTCCACAAATTTGGGGTGAGCAGACGGACGTTCCAGAGTCGAGTGACTGGTTTAACGCGGGCTACATCATCATGTGGGGCTCGAACGTTCCACTCACACGGACACCGGATGCGCACTTCATGACAGAAGTCCGTTATAAAGGAACGAAAGTCGTTTCCGTTGCACCGGATTATGCGGAAAGTGTCACGCATGCGGATGACTGGATTGCGGCGAACCCGGGAACGGATGCAGCAGTTGCTCAAGCGATGACCCATGTCATTTTGGATGAATTCTATCAAAAACGTAAAGAACCGACATTTATAAACTATGCCAAACAATACACGGACATGCCGTTCTTGATTCTACTTGACCCGCATGAAGATTCGTATAAAGCAGGACGTTTCTTGCGTGCAAGCGATCTTGGACAGCAGTCGCCACATGCTGAGTGGAAACCCGTGTTATTTGATGAAGCGAAAGATGAAATCATAGTTCCGAACGGCACGATGGGGCAGCGCTGGGAAGATGACGTCAAGTGGAATCTGCAACTGGAAAACGCAGATGGCACACGCGTTGAGCCTGCATTATCCATTGAAAAGCACGCGGAGAAATGGCAAGAAATTCATTTCCCGTACTTTGATAACCGAGGAAATGGCACATTCAAGCGCCCGATCCCTACGATGAAGGTTCAATTTGCAGACGGCACAGAGCGTTTAGTTGCGACAACGTACGATGTCATGATGAGCCAGTACGGTGTCAACCGAATCGGTAGTGAGCTAGAGGCGACAGGTTATGACGACGTGACGTCTATCTATACACCGGCTTGGCAAGAAGCGATCACGAACGTTAAACCGGAACTCGTTACACAAATCGCTATGGAGTTCGCACAAAATGCGATCGACACAGGCGGACGATCCATGATTATTATGGGAGCGGGAATCAATCACTGGTTTAACAGTGACACGATCTACCGCGCAATCCTCAACCTCGTTACGCTAACGGCTTCACAAGGAGTCAACGGCGGAGGCTGGGCGCATTACGTAGGACAAGAGAAATGTCGTCCGATTGAAGGCTGGAGCACGATTGCCTTTGCGAAAGACTGGCAAGGTCCGCCACGTCTGCAAAATGCGACTTCATTCTTCTACTTTGCGACCGATCAATGGAAGTACGAAGAAGCGGGTACGGATACACTCATGTCACCACTAGGCGGAGAAGCGCGATACCAGCACCCGGCAGACTATAACGTACTTGCAGCGCGTCTCGGCTGGTTGCCATCGTATCCGCAGTTCAATAAAAACAGTTTAATGCTTGTGGAAGAAGCGGCGAAGCTTGGGAAGACCGATACAAAAGAAGTCGTTTCACATGTTGTCGATCAGTTGAAATCAGGCGAGCTACAATTTGCGGCAGAAGATCCAGGTGCACCAGAAAACTTCCCACGTTCATTATTTGTCTGGCGTTCGAACTTGATCTCCAGTTCGGCAAAAGGGCAGGAATACTTCATGCGGCACTTACTCGGCGCATCCGACGGCTTGCTTGCAACGCCGAACGAAGATATGAAGCCGAAAGAAATGGTTTGGCGCGATGATGTGGAAGGAAAGCTTGATCTACTCGTAGCACTCGATTTCCGTATGACAGCGACTCCACTGTATGCAGACATCGTGCTACCAGCTGCGACGTGGTATGAGAAAGTGGATCTGTCTTCAACAGACATGCACCCATTCGTCCATCCGTTCAACCCAGCAGTCAATCCATTATGGGAATCCAAATCGGACTGGGATATTTACCGTGAGATCGCGAAAACATTCTCGACACTTGCGGAAACGCATCTGCCAGGCGTCTATAAAGACTTAGTCACATCTCCGCTAGCACATGACTCCGTTCAAGAAATTGCGCAGCCGATGGGCGAAGTGCATGACTGGAGTAAAGGTGAAATTGAAGCGATCCCCGGTAAAACGATGCCAGGTATGACCATCGTAGAGCGCGACTTTACGAAAATCTATGATAAATACATTACGCTCGGACCGCTGTTATCGACAGGGAAAACCGGCGCACACGGCGTCAGCTTCTCGGTAGCGGAAGAGTATGAAATGATGAAAGGCATCAACGGTATTTATGAAGACGATACCGTGAAAGACGGCTTGCCTAAATTGTACACGGCGAAACACGCAGCAGAAGCGATGTTGACATTGTCTTCTGCAACGAACGGCCGCGTTTCACAAAAAGCATTTGAAGCGGCAGAGCACGATACAGGTATGGAACTAAAAGATATTTCAGCAGACCGCGCAGCAGAGCGATTCACATTCGCAGGGATTACCGCGCAACCGCGTGAAGTCATTCCAACACCGGTCTTTAGTGGTTCGAATAAATTAGGACGACGCTACTCGCCATTTACGACGAATATCGAACGTCTCGTACCATTCCGAACATTGACAGGGAGACAGCATTTCTACGTTGATCACGAATTATTCCTTGGATTCGGCGAAGCATTGCCTGTCTATAAACCAACACTTCCGCCATTCGTCTTTGCGGATCGCGATGCAGAAATTAAAGGCGGACAAGATGCACTCGTTCTTCGCTACTTAACACCACACGGTAAGTGGAATATCCACTCGACCTACCAAGACAATCAGCACATGCTGACATTGTTCCGCGGTGGTCCGACCGTCTGGCTATCGAATCTCGATGCAGAAGAGCACGGAATCGACGACAATGCTTGGCTTGAAGTGTATAACCGAAACGGTGTTGTCAATGCGCGTGCCGTTGTCAGTCACAGAATGCCTAAAGGTACGATGTTTATGTACCATGCACAGGATAAGCATATTCAGATGCCCGGCTCGGAAATTACCGAGCAACGCGGAGGAAGCCATAATGCACCGACGCGAATTCACATGAAGCCGACTCAAATGGTAGGCGGCTATGCACAGCTCAGTTATGGATTCAACTACTACGGACCGATCGGTAACCAACGTGATGTTTACGTCGCAGTTCGTAAGATGAAGGAGGTCAACTGGCTTGAAAATTAAAGCGCAGGTAGCAATGGTAATGAACTTAGACAAGTGTATTGGGTGTCATACGTGTAGTGTGACGTGTAAAACGACATGGACGAACCGTGAAGGTGCCGAGTATATGTGGTTCAATAACGTAGAAACGAAACCGGGGATCGGCTACCCGAAACGCTGGGAAGACCAGGAACTCTATAAGGGCGGCTGGCAGTTGCGTAAAGGAAAGCTAGAACTGAAATCAGGTTCAAAGCTTTCGAAAATCGCACTAGGGAAGATCTTCTACAACCCGGACATGCCGGAAATGAAAGATTACTATGAGCCTTGGACATACGACTATGAAAAGCTAACGTCCGCACCGGACCAAGAACATACGCCGGTTGCACGTGCAAAGTCCGTCATCACAGGCGAATACATGGATCCTGAGTGGGGCCCGAACTGGGAAGATCAGTTAGCAGGCGCTCATATCACTGGACCAACTGACCCAAATATCGAGAAAATTGAAGAAGAAATCAAATTCAACTTTGAACAAGCGTTCATGATGTACTTGCCACGACTATGCGAACACTGCTTGAATCCAAGTTGTGTAGCTTCTTGTCCGTCAGGCGCCATGTACAAGCGTGACGAAGACGGAATCGTTCTTGTCGATCAAGAAGCCTGCCGCGGCTGGCGTTATTGTATGACCGGTTGTCCGTACAAGAAAGTGTACTTTAACTGGAAAACGAATAAAGCGGAAAAATGTACATTCTGTTTCCCACGCGTAGAATCCGGTTTGCCGACCGTTTGTTCTGAGACATGTACAGGCCGAATCCGCTATCTAGGTGTCTTGCTTTATGACGCAGACCGCGTGCAAGAAGCCGCGTCTACACCGGATCCAAAAGACTTGTACCAAGCGCAATGTGATCTATTCTTAGATCCACATGACCCGGAAATCATCGAACAAGCAATCAAAGATGGCATTTCTGAAGACTGGATTGACGCAGCACAAAACTCACCAGTGTACAAATTAGCAATCGAGTACAAGCTAGCATTCCCATTACACCCGGAATACCGGACATTGCCAATGGTTTGGTACGTTCCACCGCTTAGCCCGATCATGAACTACTTTGAAGGGAAGGACTCCATCAAAAATCCGGACATGATTTTCCCGGCTATTGAAGAAATGCGAATTCCACTTCAGTATTTAGCCAATATGCTAACGGCTGGAGATGTGGATATCGTCAAGGGAGGCTTGCAACGTATGGCGATGATGCGTTCATATATGCGTGCGGTTTCTTCCGGCAAAGACTTCGACGAATCCAAACTAGAGCGCGTTGGATTGACTGCCAAACAGACGAAACAAATGTATCGTTTGCTGGCGATTGCGAAATATGAAGATCGTTTCGTAATCCCGACTTCTCATAAAGAAAGTCAAATGAACGTGTACCGTTCCCAAGGTTCAGCAGGGTACGACGGCATGGGTACCTACGGTGAACAAGCACCAGCTCAAAATCCGTACTCTTCATTCTCTGTAATGGGCTCGGACGGAGGGTGTGACGGTTGCGGACCTGTAACTCCGGGAGCAGCTCCAGTGAAAACAGGCAAGGAAATCTATGAAGAGAATTTCTATGGGGGGATCTGGCGTGATTAATCTCGACCTCTTATATGATAAGAAGCATATCTTCGGCTTTTTCTCCCATCAACTGAACTACCCGGAAAAGCTGACGTTTCATCCAGATATGTGGAATGAGTATGTAACGGAAGATGCTGCAGGTTACGAAGACCTGCAGCTGTACTGGGAAACGATGCAAACGTACAGTTTGGATGAAATACAAGAGATGTACACCTACACATTTGATTTCCAAAAAGACGCTACGCTGTTCATGACCTATGTGAAGTTTGCGGACTCAAAAGAGCGTGGTCAGACGCTGGCGCAGTTAAAAGTGTTATACGAAATGTTCGGGCTCGAAATGCCGGATGAAGAACTATCCGACTTGCTTCCGTTAATGTGTGAATTTATTTATGCGGCTGAATGGAAGGGAGATCCGCGAGCGCAGCAGAGCTTTTCGATGTTGCTCGCAGTCATCGAGGACGGTTCCTACTTTTTAATGAAAGCACTTGAAAAGTATGAAAGTCCATGGCTACATTTGATCCGTGCACTGCGTGAAACATGTAAATCATGTATTCAACGGGAGGTTTCCGCTAATGACTAGTCAATTTCTATGGGTCATTTTTCCTTACATCTGTATCGCAGTATTTATTGTAGGACATATTTTCCGCTATAAGAACGACCAATTCGGCTGGACCGCGAAGTCGAGTGAATTTATTGAAAAGAAGCAATTGATGATCGGTAGTTTGCTGTTCCACATCGGAATCTTCCCCGTCATTTTAGGTCATGTGGCGGGACTTGGGATTCCGAAAGAGTGGACACGCGCAATGGGTGTTAGCGACCATATGTACCATATCGGCGCTGTGTGGGGTGGCGGATTCTTCGGTGTCATGACATTAGCCGGTATGATTATTCTTACGTCACGTCGTTTCACAAAGAAAAATGTTCGTAAGTTGTCCTCGAGATCCGATTTAATCGTCAATACCTTTTTACTGTTTATCGTGTTCATTGGTGTTTACAGTTCGTTGATCACCAACACGATGACGCCGGGATTTGATTACCGTGATACGATTTCGGTCTGGTTCAGATCATTACTGATTTTCCAGCCAGAAGCGGCATATATGGCATCTGTTCCGATTGCGTTTAAACTGCATGTTTTAACGGGCTTCCTTATTTTTGCCATGTGGCCATTCACTCGACTCGTTCACGTCTGGAGTGTGCCATTGAATTATGTAGGTAGAAGTTATATTCTATATAGAAAACATCTGCCGACCAAACAATCACCTCGGTAAGCGAATGATGAATAATAGGAGATTAAGTCTATGACAGGACAAGTAAATAGTAATTTCCAACTGGCGATCGATGAATTGAAAGAGACGCTTCATGCGGATTTCATCGGCTTGGCGTTAGTGGATTTGAAGAAATATCATCATGAGTTAAAGTGGCGATATGTAACGGGGAATATCAGTTTACGCTATCGTAGAATTGTCCTTCAATCAGGAAAAGGCGTGGCAGGAATTGTGTTCAAGACAGGTAAGCCGATGAATATTGAGAATGTAGACGCCAATGTAATGGATGGAGATCTCTATAACTATCCCATCGTCGTCTTCGAAAAGCTGAAAAGTTTTGGCGCGATTCCACTATTTCGAGATGATCATGTGCAAGGCGTGCTTTTAATTGGCTACCGTGAAGTGGATCGGTTAACAGCTGACAAGTTTGAGCAATTCAAGCATGCGGTAGGACCTCAATTCGGACCGTTTCACATGAAGGAGCGATTGAAAGATGACTTTATTGAACAATGACCAACTAACGACTATGCTTCACAAACTATACGACCGTACGACAGAAGCGATGTTCTTTTTCGGCGCGAACGGCGAGATTCTATCCATGAATGAAGCAGCGAAACAAATTATGGAACCCGCGCTCTATGAAAAGATGCTGCAAGGCGAGGCAGACGCGATGTGTCTGACATGCCGCGGCTTTACGAGCGAAGACGAACAGATGACGTGTGTTTCGTGTTTCATGGAGAAACCACAACAAACATTATCTTCATTCCAATTATATTTGGAGACGAAAGATCTTGGTTTGCAACCGTACAGCGCAACGTATCAGGTGTTGGATGAAGAGACTTATATGTCCGTATTGATGTTGCGTAATTTAACGCGGCAAACGCAAACGTCTGAAGTTCTCCATCAAAAATTGCGCATGCAACAAGTCATTTTAGCGCAGGAAAATGAACGCAAACGAATTTCACGTGAGTTGCATGACAGTGTAGCGCAGGAAATGCTTAGTTCGCTTGTGGATTTGCGTGTGTTGAAATACATGGGCATGAACGACAAGGCGCTTGAAAAGTTGCGTCAAACGGAAGGTTCGTTGATGCGCTTGCTCGATGAGATACGTCATCTATCTGTTGAACTGCGACCGGCTGTACTCGATGATTTTGGGTTAGAAGCCGCTTTCCGAACGCATATTAAAAATCTTGAAAAGAATTACGGATTGTATGTTCATTTCGAATCCGATTTGAAAGAAAGTCGTTATGAAGGCGCGATTGAAACAGTTGCCTATCGAATCGGTCAAGAAGCGATTCTTAACTCTATGAAATATGCCCAAGTAGAAGATGTCTTTTTAACGTTGAATGAAGTGGATGGACAGCTACACATAAAAGTATTCGATGAAGGTGTCGGCTTTGATGTCAATGACTTTACACCGCAAGGCACGGGACTCGGACTATATGGTATGAAAGAACGGGTGGAACTTGTAGGTGGTAATTTGACCATCATTTCAAGTCAGCAAGAGGGCACGACAGTACAAGCAACTATTCCACTGAAAAAGGAGAGAGCAACGAGTGAAAATCATAATAGCTGATGATCATGCAGTCGTCCGCACAGGATTCATGCATATATTGAATTTCCAAGACGATATGGAAGTCGTAGCAACAGCGGCAGATGGATTGGAAGCATATGAACTAGTTGCGAAGCACAGACCGGATATTATTTTACTGGATCTTAGCATGCCTCCTGGCCAAAGTGGGTTGATTGCGACAGGCAAAATCCATGAAGATTTCCCAGAAACGAAAATCGTCATTTTAACGATGTACGACGACGAGGAGTATATGTTCCACGTACTGAAAAACGGTGCAGCAGGCTATATCTTGAAAAATGCTCCCGACGAAGAATTGCTACACGCCATTCGTGAAGTGTACGACGGCGGCACATATGTTCATCCGTCCATGGCTACTTCGCTCGTGAGGGAGTTTGTCAAAAAAGGAACGAAAGCGGACGATGAAGACGATCCGTTCAAGATTTTATCTAAACGTGAAATTGAAATTTTACCGCTTGTGGCTAAAGGCTATGGTAATAAAGAAATTGCAGAAATGCTTTATATTTCCGTCAAGACTGTAGAAGCGCATAAGGCGAAAATGATGGACAAGCTACAATTGAAGAGCCGCCCGGAACTCGTCGAATACGCGCTGCGAAAGAAGTTTTTAAGTTTCTAAAGAAGAGGTGAAGGATGATGGTCAATACAGGACTTACGCATACGCTACCCGCACTACGCGTGCTTGAAAATGAACATCGCTTCCTAACGACTTTAATGGAGCAATGGCATGCGATTGTACTGGATTTTGAGAATGATAGATTCACGCGTGACGAAGGTCTAAAAGCACTCATGCGGTTGCGTGAACTAGTCGTCGAATTCATTGATCCGCTGAAAAATCATACGGAAAAGGAAGAAGCATTCCTGTTTCCAATGCTCGCGAAATATGTAGGCAGTGATCAAGGGCCGGTTCAAGCAGTACAAGAAGAACACGACGAGATCGATGCGTTTATCGGACATTTCCTTCATCACACAAGAGGGGATTTATCGGAATTTACACTCGCAATGATGCAAGACGTCGTAAAAGATGCAGGCGAGGCGTTTGAAGTCATCATGATTCACTTTGTTAAAGAAGAAAACGTCATTTTTCCGATGGTTCTATCGGTCTTACTTGCCAAAGAGCAAGATGAATTATTCGACCAATTATATACGTCGATTCTACCGGATTAACACATAACGAAAGTAATTGGTTAGCTTTGCAACTAATTTCAGATTGGATGGATTCCTATGACACAAAAGATTCAGTTGCCTCTACAGACGGCAAATCTAGTTGTCGGCTTCATGGTGTGGGTCTTGATCTCTTCTTTGCTACCATTTATCAGCGAAGATATCAATATTCCACCAGAGCGTGTGGCCATCATCACAGCAATCCCTGTAGTGCTCGGTTCGATTTTGCGAATACCACTTGGCTACTACGCCAATGTCTATGGCGCACGTATGATGTTTTTCATCAGTTTCATCGTATTGCTATTTCCTGTCTACTACATAAGTGAAACATCAACAGTGACAGGGCTTTTGATCGGCGGTACGTTACTTGGGGTAGGGGGTGCGATTTTCTCTGTTGGTGTTACGTCGCTACCGAAGTACTATCCTAAAGAAAAACACGGACTCGTCAATGGTATTTACGGGATGGGGAACATCGGGACAGCGATCACGACGTTTTCAGCGCCGGTCCTTGCGATGAAATTCGGCTGGTCGATGACTGTCAAAATGTATTTGATTTTATTGCTTGCGTTCATCGCATTGAATTTCTTCTTCGGTGATCGTAAGGAAGTTCGAGTGAAAGCACCGATTGTCGAACAAATTAAAGGTGTCTATAAGAACGAAAAACTATGGTTCTTCTCATTATTCTATTTCATTACATTCGGTTCTTTCGTTGCGTTTACCGTGTTCTTGCCGAGTTTCCTCGTTAATTACTTTGAACTCGATAAAGTCGACGCAGGACTTCGAACAGCTGGCTTCATCGTCGTCGCGACGCTATTACGTCCGGTCGGTGGTTGGTTAGGCGATAAGTTCCAGCCGTTATTCTTATTGATGGGCTGTTTCGCAGGCTTGACGATCTCGTCCATCGTCCTCGCATTTTCACCGGATATTGGACTATACACAGTCGGCAGCATTATGATTGCCGCAGCTGCAGGTCTCGGTAATGGTGTCATCTTTAAACTAGTACCGATGTATTTCAGTAAGCAAGCAGGTACTGTCAACGGAATTGTATCGATGATGGGTGGTCTTGGTGGATTTTTCCCTCCATTATTACTCGCGACGATTTTCTCCATGACAGGCTCCTACTCCATTGGATTCATGGCGTTTTCACAAGTATCATTAGTCAGTCTTGTATTGGCATTTTGGCTCTATTACATGGATCGCACGAGCTTGTCTAAAGAAGTATTTGATTCAACGGGGCAAGGTATTCTCGTGACCAATTCAAAGGGGCTCATTGTTTCGGTCAATCCGGCATTTACGAAACTAACAGGGTATAGTGAAGAGGAAGTGTTAGGTCAAAGCCCGAACATCTTAAGTTCAGGCAGACACGACCGGGAATATTATAATGAAATGTGGCGCACAATTGATGAACAAGGCGTTTGGCAAGGTGAAATTTGGAATAAGAAAAAGAGTGGCGAAGAGTACTTAGAGTTCCTTTCCATCAGTTCCGTAAAAGATGGAACGGGCGACGTCGTTCGCTACGTTGGTTCGTTCAGTGATATTAGTCCAGAAATAAGCGCAGGCAATCGGTCTTAACCGGTTGCCTCGCTTGTTGTGTAATGAAAGGAAGTAGATCTAGTGGAGAATCGCTATTCAAGGCAAACATTATTCCAGCCAATCGGTACGTCGGGACAGCGACAGCTAGCAGACGCACATGCGGTAATCATCGGCTGTGGCGCGCTCGGCTCTTCGATATCCGAGACGCTCGTACGTGCAGGAATTGGCAAAATAACGCTCGCAGACCGCGATTATGTGGAGGCATCCAATTTACAGCGGCAACAATTGTTCGTTGAAGAAGATGCGAAAAACAGTGTGCCGAAAGTAGTGGCAGCAGAGCGTCGTTTACATGCTATCCGTCAAGACGTAGACATTACGACAGTGCTCGACCATATCGACGGTCCGTTGCTCGAAGAAATCGCGGTTGGTGCGGATATCCTACTCGACGCAACGGATAATTTCGAGACACGTTTGCTGATTAATGATGTCGCATGGAAACTGAATATTCCTTGGGTCTACGGCGCAGTCGTCAGCAGTTCAGGTAGCGTCTTTCCTTTCATTCCAAGCAAGACACCGTGTTTCCGTTGTCTACTACCGGTCATGCCGGCAGTCAATGAAACATGTGATACAGTAGGGGTAATTGCGCCTGCTGTACAGATTTCGGCTGCACATCAAAGTGCGGAAGCGATGAAATGGCTAACGGGGAATGAACAAGCCATGCGCATGAAACTTCTGCATTTTGATGTGTGGAATAATACATCAGTTGAAGCGGGAATTAGCCGGATGAAGAATCCGCAATGCGAAACATGCGGTGAACATCCGACGTATCCTGCGTTGCATCAAGCAGCAGGCACGCAATACGCTGTGCTATGCGGACGTGATACGGTGCAAATCATACCGGATGCAGTACGTAAATTAACGGTGGCAGACGGTGTGAAAGTCGCGCAACAACTAGGATCAAAGTATCGAGAGACACCGTTTTTCGTAGAGTTTCAAGCGGAAGGCTATCGCTGTATTTTATTCGGCAATGGTAGATTGTTGATTCATGGACTGAAAGATATGCGAGAAGGACGAAAAATCTATCATTCATTATTCGGCTAGGAGGAATGGGAAATGGAAGAAGCTCATTTACCACAGAAAGCGCGTGACAAGTCGATCGCAGTTGCGGTGCTGACGATTAGTGATACGCGGACGAAAGCGGACGACAAAAGCGGCAAGGTGATTTGCGAGAAGTTGGTTGAAGCTGGCCATACAGTGAAAGCGTACGAAATTTGCTCGGATGAAGCGACGCATATTGTAGAGCGGTTATCCGCTTGGTCGTCCGATTCATCCATTCAGGCCATGATTTTCACGGGCGGAACGGGGATTGGTGCACGGGATATTACAGTAGAAACCGTATCACCTTACTTCACGAAACCGTTAGACGGATTCGGTGAACTGTTTCGCTTTTTGAGTTATAGGGAGGACGTGGGATCAAAAGCATTGCTCAGTCGCGCGACGGCTGGAGGGATTGGCTTGCAGGCGGTGTTTTTACTACCGGGCTCATCGAAGGCCGTGACGCTAGCGATGGATAAGTTGATCGTGCCCGAGTTGCCGCATATTGTGCATGAGCTTGGGAAGCATTTGGAGTGAGAGTAAGAGCGGTTTCTTGGTTTTATAGAGCGGTAGGTTTGGGGGAATGAGCGGATATGGGGCTTGATAGAGCGGTTGGCTTGGAAGTATGAGCAGTTACGTGGCCAGATAGAGCGGCTAGCTTGGGAGTATGAGCGGCAACGCGGTTTGATAGAGCGCTAACGCAGTCCAATAGAGCGGTCACTCATCATCCTTGAGCAGCCAAGCCAACCCAACCGACCCACCCACCAAATCCAATCAAAAAAACGCGTGACATTTAGTCCGCGCGTTGATAATCTCCATTTTTCCCGCCTGATTTATGCAGTAGCATCGTCGGTCCGATGACCATATCCTTGCCGGCAGCTTTACACATATCGTAAATCGTCAATGCGGCGGCAGAAGCGGCTGTCAAGGCTTCCATTTCGACGCCGGTGACGCCTTTCGTTTTGACTTCGGCTTGGATTAATACGTTGTAATGGGAAGATTCTTCGTTAATATCCCAATCAAATCGGACATCTACCCCCGTTAAAGGGAGTGGATGGCACATGGGAATGATGTTGGACGTGTTTTTCGCGGCCATGATGGCGGCGACTTGCGCAACTGCGAAGACGTCTCCTTTTTTATTTGTGCCATGCGTGATTTGCTCGTGAATTGATGCGTTAACCATAATTGATGATGTAGCGATCGCCGTTCGTAAAGTCGTTTCTTTGTCGGACACGTCGACCATTTTGGCGCGGCCTTGTTCATTGAAGTGTGTAAGTTCGGACATGATGATCATCCTTTCATTTCGTTTCATTTCATTGTACTAGTTAGTATACCAAAAGAAAGTAGGAGATGTACGTGGTAGAAATTCGAAAACCGATTCAAGTGGCGGAAGCTGTAGAGCGTGTGATGAAACATGTACATAAGCTTCAGACGGAAGTTCTTTCGTTAGAAGATACATATGGTCGAGTGTTAGCTGAGCCGATCGTGGCGAAGCATGATGTGCCGCCTTTTGATCGTTCACCGTATGATGGGTTTGCGATTCGTGCGGAAGATTCGACGGGTGCTTCAGGTGACACGAGAAAAGCCTTCCGTGTGATTGGAGAAATTGGTGCAGGGCATGTGGCAGATCGTCCGATTGAAAAGGATGAATCGTTCCGCATCATGACGGGTGCGTTGATTCCGGAACAGGCGGACGCAGTCGTCATGCTGGAGCAAACGGTGGAAAACGACAGTGGGTTTACGCTGCGTAAGCCGTTTGACGTGGGCGAAAATATTTCGCGTCAAGGAGAAGATGCGAAACAAGGAGAGACATTGATCGAAGCAGGAACGGTTATTCATCCGGGGACCATTGCGCTGCTTGCGACATTTGGTTATGCGCAAGTACGTGTTGCGAAACGGCCGATAGCTGGGGTGTTGTCGACGGGAACTGAATTGCTCGATGTCACCGATGAACTCGAACCGGGGAAAATTCGCAATTCCAATGGGCCGATGATTCGTGCGCAGTTGAAGCGAATGGGAATTGAATCTACGTCGTATGGCATGATGGAAGACGACTTGGATGCATGTACCGAAATCGTCGAGAAAGCACTTCAAGAAACAGACTTGCTCATTACGACGGGCGGAGTGTCAGTTGGGGATTATGATTATCTGCCTACGATCTATGAACGTCTCGGTGCGAAAGTATTGTTCAATAAAGTGGCGATGCGTCCGGGTAGTGTGACGACGGTGGCAGTTTTAGGGGATAAATTATTATTCGGTCTATCAGGAAATCCTTCCGCTTGCTTCACAGGATTTGAATTGTTTGCACGTCCTGCCATTTATTCAATGATGGGCTGTTCGGCGCCTTATATGCCCCGTATTCAAGCGGTCCTTGGAGACGATTTCAAGAAAGCGAACCCGTTCACTCGTTTTGTTCGTGCCAGCTGGTCGATGACGAATGAAGGTATCGTGGCAACACCTGCAGGTTTCAATAAATCTAGCGCGGTGTCTTCTATTGCGCGTGGTAATTGCATCATCGTCTTGCCGAGCGGAACGCGTGGTTTCGAAAAAGGGATGCTAGTGGATGTTTTATTGCTAGGAACGGAACAAGGTGTGGAGCGTTGGGAACTGTGAAGACACTACATATTGTCGGCTTCAAGGACAGTGGAAAAACGACGCTCGTTTCGCACTGGATTACTGTGCTGAACCGTCTCGGTTACGAAGTGGCTGTGCTCAAACATCATGGACATGGCGGTGTGCCTGAACTGCCGCCAGCGCATACCGATACGGTGCAATTCTTAGAATATGGAGCTGTCTCCACTCTTGTGGCGGGCGGCGATATGATACAATTGATACAAAATAAAGAACGTTCATTTGAACAGTTAAAGGCATTGGCTGCGTCTAGCGGGCCGGATGTTTTATTAATAGAAGGGTATAAAAAAGAAGCTGGTGAGAAAGTGGTGCTCATCCGAAATGAAGAAGAACGACATGAGTTGGAGTCGTTGCTTGGCATCGTTCGGACGGTGAAAACAGCCGAGTTGTTTGAAGACATCACACGACTCGACGACTGGCTACGAGAATGGGTGGAGGCGAGACGATGAAACGTTATGAAATCATAGACACGCCGATTGATGTGCAGAAATATAGTGAGTTGGTTTTGCATCCGGCAGCGGGCGCGGTAACCGTGTTCACGGGACATGTTCGCGAATGGACACATGGTGTTCGTACATTGTATCTCGCGTATGAAGCCTATGTACCGATGGCGGAAAAGAAGCTTGCTGAAATCGGTGCTGAGATGGAAGCAAAGTGGCCAGGAGTTCAAGTCGCTATGGCGCATCGCATTGGTGAGCTGAAAATATCGGACATTGCAGTAGTCATCGCGGTATCGTCGCCTCACAGAAAAGAAGCATATGAAGCGAATGAATACGCAATTGAGCGTATTAAAGAAGTCGTACCGATTTGGAAGAAGGAAATCTGGGAAGACGGCGAAGAGTGGATCGGTGCACAAAAGAAATATCCTGAGAAAGGGAGCGAATCACCATGATTACAGTTCATTACTTTGCGAGGTTACGGGAGTTGACGGGTAAAGGTGAAGAGTCTTTGGATCGCGCGCCTTTAACGGTGGAAGAATTGCTGAACTGGGCGGAAGAAACGTATCCGGGTTTCGGTAAAGAGACGATCCATGTAGCAGTAAATGAAGAATATGCCCTAAAGGATGACGTCATTCAAGCGGGGGATGTCTGCGCGTTCATTCCACCAGTGAGTGGCGGATGAAGACGGTCGGTGTGCTGCTCGCGGGTGGACAATCGCGACGTTTCGGCTCACCGAAAGCGTTTGCGACGTATGAAGGTCACTCGTTTTATCATTATTCAGTAGAGGCATTACGACCGATTTGCGATGAGATCGTCATCGTGGCACGTCCAGAATATAAAGAACTGTTTCCGGACAGCGTTCATGTGACGACGGATCTTGCGTCCTATGCGGGAATGGGTCCTCTTGCAGGAATCTTATCCGCAATGGAGTCTATGCAAGCAGACCGCTACGTTGTATTACCTTGCGACATGCCGTTTATAGAAACCGGGATTATGGAAAAATTGCTAGAATTGCATGATGGAGATATTTCGTCTGTCACGGTTGAAGGCAAGCGGCATCCACTCGTTTCGGTCTGGAATGCAAACGTCAAATCGACAATCAAGCAAGCGTTACACGATGGTAATCGCCGAGTGATGGATGTGCAAGCACAACATGAATGTCGGTGGATTGAAGGCGCTTTAGTAACGGATACACCTGAAATTGCTTTTAAAAATGTCAACACGCCATGTGAACTGGAAAGGGGATGAAGAAGATGAATGCCATTGTAGATCAACTCGGACGCCCGATTCGGGATTTGCGTATTTCCGTTACGGATCGCTGTAATTTCCGCTGTACGTACTGCATGCCGAAAGAAGTATTTGGTGATGACTTTGTATTTCTAGCTAAAAATGAATTGCTGTCGTTTGAGGAATTGGAACGCTTGGCTCGGATTTTTGCTCAGTTAGGTGTTAAGAAACTGCGTTTGACGGGCGGTGAACCGCTGATGCGTCGCAATTTACCCGAGTTGATACAGAAGCTTCACGACATCGAAGGGATTGAAGACATCGGACTTACAACGAATGCAGTGCTGCTCGGTCAATACGCGCAACCGCTTTACGACGCTGGATTGCGCCGTCTGAACATCAGTTTAGATGCACTGGACCCAGAACTGTTCGGCCAGATCAACGGCCGTGGCATTTCACCTGATCTCGTTCTCAAAAACATTCAAAAGGCACAAGACATCGGTTTTACAATTAAAGTGAATATGGTCGTACAAAAAGGCGTCAATGAAAGCGAAATCCTCCCGATGGCTACGTATTTCAAAGAACGCGGCATCACATTGCGCTACATCGAATTCATGGATGTCGGCAATGACAATGGCTGGAGCTTCAAAAAAGTCGTCACGAAAAAAGAAATCTATGACATGCTGGCTGCTGAATTCGACATGGAGCCTGCGGAAGAAGACTATTACGGTGAAGTAGCCAAACGCTATCGTTATATAGGAACGGAGGCGCAAGTTGGCTTTATCACATCTGTTTCAGAGTCGTTTTGTTCAACTTGTACGCGTTCTCGTTTATCATCCGAGGGGAAATTATACACGTGTCTCTTCGCATCAGAAGGCTTTGACCTACGGGAATTAATTCGTTCTGATAAAACGGACGAAGAATTATACGAAGTGATTGCCGATGTGTGGAGAGGTAGAAAAGATCGCTATTCCGATGAACGTACGGAGCAGACTGTGAAGAATCGCAAGAAAATTAATATGAACTATATAGGTGGCTAAAGGAGTGTTGTCCATGAAACCAACAGTATATATTTGTCGTGAGATGCCGGAAGAAATGATCGCACCACTTCGTGAACACTACGAAGTACGTATGTGGCAATCAACGAGTGAAGCAGTTCCTCGTGAAATATTGCTGAAAGAAGTGGCTGACGCGGATGCACTTTGGTCCGTTATCTCCGACCAAATCAATGAAGAAGTGCTCAACGCTGCCCCTAAATTACAATTAATCGTCAATATGGCAGTGGGCTATAATAACATCGATGTGAAAGCAGCCTCGGCACGAAATATTATGGTTACGAATACACCCGATGTGCTGACAGAAACGACGGCAGATTTGGCGTTTGCTTTATTGATGGCTACGGCCCGTGATTTGATTGGTGCAGAGAACACGTTGCGCGAAGGACGTTGGACGTCATGGGAACCACTTGGTTTTACAGGAACTGATGTATACGGAGCTACTCTTGGTATCGTCGGCATGGGGCGGATCGGTGAAGCGGTGATGAGACGTGCGAAAGGGTTCAATATGGACGTGCTCTATCACAACCGTAACCGCAAGTCTGAAATAGAAGATATGTACGGCAGTCGATATGCTGCGCTTCCCGATTTGCTGGCGTCTTCAGATTTCGTCTTGATTTTGGTACCGTATAGTGAAGAGACGAAAGGTATGATTGGGGCAGAACAGTTGTCTCAGATGAAAGAGACGGGCGTTCTGATCAATGTTGCGCGTGGCGGGATTGTGGATGAAGAAGCATTGTTTGATGCGCTGCGCACGAAGAAGATTCATGCCGCAGGGCTAGATGTGTTTGAGACGGAGCCGGTTCCGCTCGATCATCCGTTGTTGACGTTGCCCAACTTGACGGTGTTGCCGCATATTGGCAGTGCTACCGTGAAGACGCGCAAGGCGATGATGAAGCTGAACGTGGACGCATTGCTTGCGTTTGCGAGAGGGGAAGAGCCTAATCATCAGGTTCGTGGTTAGGTATTAGATAGTACTGACGTGGGGGCACCGTTGATCGACGTTCCAGGCGGACGCTTTCCGGAGGGCGTGGCCCGAGCCGCTTCCCTCACTTCGTTCAGTCCAGGGTCTCGAACTCACGCTGATCCTCCCGGAGTCGCCGCCTTCCACTTACGATCAACTAGTTTATTCTGCTATTTATAGTGACGTGTAAAGATTACCCCACAATAGACAAACGAAAGTCATCTGCCGGTGCTGAAGTGGATTCAATACGTGATCCACAAGCAACTCGAAACTATTCACACCCTAATCCCCAACAACTGAAAAAGAGACTAGCAAAGTCATAATCGCTGACTTTGCTAGTCTCTTTTGTGTTTTTCATTGAGATTTATTAATGAACAACCATATCGCTGCGGATAGTTCAATTGCCTGCAACTGCAGTTCGGAGCCTTCGAAGGCTTGGCGGAATGAGCGGACGACGGATTCTAGTAAATAGAGTCGTGGTTGGTCAGATGATAACTCGTCCAATAAAAATTGGCTGTATAGTGTTCTTTGATTTTCTTCATCTGGTAACTCCGCGATGAACTTTTGCAAACTTTCGATCAGCACTTCGCGTGTCATCGGATAAAACTCTGCAGCTGTTAACATGTCTTCCAGCAAGTTTTGCGACAGGAAGCGTGCGTCTCGTTTGACGATGTCCGGCACGATGACTTCCATTCGTTGCATGACGAACTCTACTAGTTTCATCGTATTGATTTGCTCTGAAGTAGAACTTTTCCAGACATTGAGTGCGTGTTGGATGAAACCCAAAAGTAATGATGCGCAATCATAGGAGTAGGGCTTTACTTCCTCGCCGTAGATGTCGACGAGTCGTTTCGCGATCCATGCGAGTTCTCGAAAATGCATCTGTTTGACGAATTGACGTAACTCGTCATCAGGCGAATGAACGATAGTTTCAAATAACCGAAGCAAGTTTTGTTGTCGGTTCATCGTCAAACGAATTTCAATCTGAGCAGAAAGAAGGGCAGGGTCTGCTATATCCTTGCCGATCGCCAGCTCATTTCTTCGTAAGTAACTTATATAATAAGCATCGCGCAATATCGCCATGAGACATTCGTTTTTAGAAGAGAAGTAATTATAGAACGTTCCCTTTGAAATTTGTGCCGCATCTAAAATGTCTTGGATAGATGTCGCATGGAAGCCTTTGTCGATGAATAGTTGTTTTGCGATAAGTAATACGTGCTTTTTCCGGTCGTTCATAAATGATCACCTGTATGTTTGAATTTGTTTTATACTGTGTGTATACTTCATATACTATTCTTAAAACACTGTTATATCAAGCTTTTGAATCTCACCGAATTTATTAGTTGTAATAAATGTACTGACGGTATAAAATATAAATCTGACATATTTTATACATGTTATAGGAGGGTAAAATGGTAGAATCATTAGAAATTAAAAAAATGCATGAGAAGCCGCCTTATGGCATCATTGCAATTTTGTTCATTGGTGCGTTTGTTGCGATCTTAAATAATACTTTACTGAATATCGCATTGCCTGTCATTATGGAAGAGTTTTCGATCACTCCATCGGCCGTTCAGTGGCTGACGACGGGGTATATGTTAGTCAACGGGATTATGATTCCGGCCAGTGCGTTTTTCATTCAGAAGTTTACCAATAGAAGAATCTTTATTACCGCGATGGTGCTCTTCTCGTTAGGGACGTTTATCGCCATCATCGCGCCGACATTCTCTTTACTAGTTGTCGCACGTATGATCCAAGCATCCGGTTCTGCACTGATGATGCCGCTATTAATGAATGTGATGTTAACGGCTTTCCCAATCGAAAAGCGGGGAGCGGCACTAGGTATGTTCGGTCTGGTAATGTTCACGGCACCCGCTATCGGACCGACTTTGTCGGGCTGGGTAGTCGAGAATTATTCATGGCGGACGCTGTTTGAAATTGTTTTGCCGATTTCATTGTTGACACTAGCTCTTGCTATTTTCAAACTAAAAAATATTACACCAAACCGAGATGTCCGCATCAACTTCTTCTCGTTAGTCTTATCGACTCTCGGTTTCGGGGGTCTGCTGTACGGCTTTAGTTCTGCTGGAGAAAAGGGTTGGAATTCTCCAATTGTCTATGGCACGATTGCACTCGGAACAGTAGCACTCGTATTGTTCATAGTAAGACAATTACGTATGAAAGAACCGATGCTCGATTTCCGGATTTACAAATACCCGATGTTTGCACTCGCCTCCGTCGTATCCATGGTGCTATCTGTAGCGATGTTCTCCGGGATGATTTTGACACCGTTGTACGTGCAAAATGTGCGAGGTATTTCACCATTAGATGCAGGCTTGCTGATGTTGCCAGGTGCGGTTTTAATGGGAATCATGTCACCGATCACAGGTCGTTTATTCGATAAATACGGTCCACGGATTCTAGTGTATACAGGATTGGCTATTTCAGTAATTGGGACGTATTTAATGAGTCAATTGCAGATGGATACAGGTTATTATTATTTGATGGCAGTGTATACATTCCGAATGTTCGGCTTGTCGATGGTCATGATGCCGGTGATGACAAATGGAATGAACTCGTTGCCGATGATCTCGAATCCGCATGGTACGGCAATGAATAACACATTGCAACAAGTATCTGGTGCGATTGGTTCGGCGTTGTTATTGACACTCATGACCAAGCGATTGGATGTATCAGCGGCTGCCCAAGTGAAAGATTTGGCTGCGTCTGGAGTCGATGTATCCACTATGAAAGAAGAGATTGGACGTCTGGCGATGCTAGATGGTGTCAATCATGCATTCTTCATTTCTACGGTGATTACATTCGTCGCATTGATCCTATCGTTATTCATTAAACGGGTCATGCCACCGACTTCGCCAACTATTGGTGAAGTGAAGGAACAGTCAGAAAAGTAAAACAAGGGGTTTCGTATGCTGCTATGCATGCGGAGCTTCTTTTTAGTATGGTATAGTAAAAAGAAAAGGTTGTGTTCGATGTGATAGGGAATAAAGAAAAATGCCCATGCGGAAGCGGGGAAATCGTAGAGAACTGCTGCGGCAAAACAGATATGCCGGGCACAAACATGGTCCAGGAAGAACTGAAAAAAGTATTAAACAGTTATTACGAAACGTCATTGTCTCCTGCTGAGATCCAATCGTTAGAAGAGTTATTGAAGGAGTGGTCTGGAAGACTCGGTGAATGGATGGAAGAAGAAGAGCTCGTGACGAATGTCAGCGATTACTACTTCTTCATCGTTCGTAAAGATCTATGGAGACGCCACCTAGTCAAAGCGCTAAACCGTACGCAAAATAGAGCTGTACGAGCGATTTTGAAGAGCTGGCAAAATGCTTTCATTACATTCGCGGAAGTGACAAAGGCTGATAAAGAAGTCTACCATATGAAAGAAATTCTTGGAGAAGGCGAGTATTTATTGGCAAGAGAAGCAGGCGAACCTGAAGACATACGAGCTGTCATTGCCATCGTCTTAGAAGAGATGCGCAATGAAGAGCGCTGGGTCATGCCGATTTCTGCCATCGCGGTGAATAAGCATATGAGTGATGAACTACTGACGCATGTGCAAGAACTAGCTGAAACGAGTGAAGAGAAGAATAGCTTCGATTTCTTTAAGGAGCATCTAGTCGACATTTATGAAGTGGTTTGTAAACTCGATGTTCAGACGTTATCTGACGTAGTCGAGCAAAACTTCACACCATTGCAGCGTGAAGTAGTTGAAATACTAGATGCTCAACTTGAAAAGGAAGAGCTATATCCGGGCGCCTATGAAATGTTACTGTCCTTAATGGCGTACTACTTTACCGATCAAGATCCGAAGTTCCGTAAGCCGGAAGTACTCGCTGCGGCTGCGTTCCAATTAGCAGTCGATACGAACATGATGAAGAGTACGTATACGCAAGCGGAAGTAGGTAAACAATTCGGGGTTTCTGTCTCTTCATTCCGGAAGCATACGGATATTCTGCTAGAGAAGATTGAAGACCTCGAGAAGATGATGGAGGAAGGAAAGAAGGATGCCGGGTATCATATCGGAACGAATCCACTTCCATCTGAGCAAATGAATTGGCAAGTGCATATGTTGACGCAAAAACATAACTTCGATACGTTTGAAGAAGCACAAGCCTATATTCAAGAAGCAATCCAGCAACCGTTCGAGCCGGAAAATCAACAACAAGAAGCACAGATGCTTTGTTATATGGCGTACAATGCAGAAACAATCGAACAGCGACATGACTTCGCGGTAGGTGCGTATGGCGCGGATCCGACGAATGTCGATGCATTGTTGCTTCAGACTGAGCTGACAGATTCGAAGGACGAGCAAGAAAAGTTCTTCAAACAAGCTATATTCTCTGGTGAAAAACAGTTTGATAACCGTGCGGAAGATGCGTGGAAGTTCGCACCGAATCGTCCATATTTACGTAGTTTGATGCAGTACGGCGTGTGGCTCTATGAGCAAGGCCGTTTTGCTGACGCAAGCGAGATGTTTATACGTCTGTTGTCGCTCGACCTCTTTGATCATCAAAGTGCACGGTACTTAGCAATATCTTCGTTGATTCACCAAGGAGAAATTGATCAGGCGGCGCGGGTGTTGGAGGCGACTGTAGAAGTTTCTGAAGGCGATGCGGCGTATTGGTATTTGTCTTGGTTGATGGAGATGGAGCGTGCGCAAGGTAATTCTTCGGAGAAAGCTTTGGAGTTGTTTGCTAAGGCGGAGCAGTTGAATCCACATGTGAGTAAGTTGATGGAGATGGCTGTGGATAAGATGAGTTATCCGAAGAGTGCGGCGCTTACGCCGGGTAGTCATGAGGAAGCGCATTATATTTGGTATTTGTTGTAATAAATGTAGGCCGTCATGGCGAGTTGGAGTTTCCGACTTGCTGTGGCGGTTTTTTTGCATTGGAATTGATGAGTGGGTGGGCACCGTTGATCTGCGTTAGGAATTTCATTCAGTCCAGGCTCTTAAAGCGCATGCTTATCCATCAAGATTCGCTAGCTTCCGCTTAAAATCAACTAGAATCGTTTTCTTTAGGAGGAGAAACGCTCATACTTTCATCTAAGCGCTCATACTTCCACGACATCCGCTCATAAATCTTTATAGACGCTCTATGATTCCCCTTGAGCGCTCTATCAATCCATTTAACCGCTCTATGAAATGGGTTAGGCGCTCTATGCCTGTTACCAATTCTTGCCCATCAAGTTGACTTTTCAGGAATATGTCTAGCTTTAAAGGAATAGGATGATATATTGTCGAACAATTCTAATAGGGACAACTTACGAAAATTATATGAAGTAGAGAGGAGTAGTTTTGATGAAGCTGACGAATTATATCGATGGTATGTGGCAGGAGGAAGCGGCTAGTTATGCTGCTGTGCTTAATCCGGCGAATGGGGAAGAGTTGGCGCAGGTGCCTTTGTCGACGGAAGAAGAAGTGGGTATGGCGGTGGCTGCGGCGAAGGAGGCGCAGAGGAAGTGGGCTTTGGTGCCGGCGCCTAAGCGTGCGGATTATCTCTATGAAATTGGCCATATAATGAAAGATAAAAAAGAACATCTAGCGCAAGTGTTGACGAAGGAAATGGGTAAAGTAATAGAAGAAGCCCGTGGTGAGGTGCAAGAAGGAATTGATATGGCGTTTTACATGGCGGGAGAAGGACGACGATTGTTCGGTGAAACAGTGCCGTCGGAGTTGCAGGATAAGTTTGCGATGAGCGTTCGTGCACCGATTGGTGTGGTCGGTCTCATTACACCGTGGAATTTCCCGATTGCGATTGCTACGTGGAAGTCGTTTCCGGCGATTGTGGCAGGGAATACATTCATTTGGAAACCAGCGACGGAAACGCCGTTGATGGCGTATGAAATGGCGTTGATTTTTGAAGAAGCTGGCTTGCCGCGTGGTGTCGCGAACATTGTCTTCGGTTCCGGCTCAGACGTTGGTACTGCACTGATCGAACATCCGGACGTACGCGTTATTTCATTTACTGGCTCGACCGAAACAGGTCGCCAAGTTGCGGAATTAGGTGGTCGTCACTTGAAGAAAATCTCTCTTGAAATGGGTGGCAAGAATGCAGTGATCGTGCTTGAAGATGCAGATATCGAGCTGGCGGTAGAAGGTATATTATGGAGCGCATTTGGAACGGCAGGGCAGCGCTGCACAGCTTGTAGTCGGGTCATCGTTCATACAGACGTGAAAGAAGAATTGCAGAAACGTCTACTAGAAAGCATGAAAGGCCTAACAATGGGTGATGGACTGGATGAAACGGTAAAAGTCGGTCCTGTGATTAATGCAAAAGCGCTGGAGAAAATCCAAAGCTATATCGAAATCGGCAAAAGCGAAGGCGCAAATCTAGTGGCGGGTGGAAACGTGTTGAATGAAGGTAAATTTTCTACTGGACATTATTTCGAGCCCACATTATTTGCAGATGTCGCATGGGATAGCCGACTCGCGCAGGAAGAAATATTTGGCCCGGTCATTTCATTGATTACGGTTAGCAGTCTGGATGAGGCAATCGAAGTGAATAACAGCGTCGCATACGGCTTATCCAGTTCCATTTTCTCGCAAGATGTTAATAAAGTATTCCGCGCACAACGCGACCTGGATACAGGCATCGTCTATATTAACGCAGGCACAACGGGCGCTGAAATTCATTTGCCGTTTGGTGGAACGAAAGGTACGGGGAACGGTCATCGAGACTCTGGTGTTGCGGCACTCGACGTCTTTACGGAATGGAAGAGCATTTACATCGATTACAGCGGCAAGTTGCAACGCGCGCAAATCGATACGGAATGAACTCACAGGAAGAAGGGATGAGCAGATGAAAGTTGTTGTATTAGGTGCTGGATTAATGGGAAAAGAAGTCGTTCGTGATTTAGTCAAGCAGGATGAAGTGAAGAAAGTGTATCTCGCAGACCGCGCCATTCGGCAAGCGGAAGATTTCGCCGAAGAACTCATGAATGAAAAACTCGACATTTTATTGCTCGATGCGACGAATGAAGAGCAACTCAGTGATGTAATCGGGCTTGGGGATATCGTCGTCAACGCACTGTTTTATACATTCAATGAATCAGTCGCCCGCTGTGCAGTAGAACGTGGCGTTCATGTTGTGGACTTAGGTGGACATATCGGTGGAGCAACGGAGAAAGTTCTCGCGCTAAGCGAACAGGCTGCTGCGAAAGGCGTGACGCTCATTCCAGACCTCGGCGTGGCGCCCGGCATGATTAATATTCTGGCAGGTTATGGTGCGTCCTTACTCGATGAAACTAAGTCAATCAAACTTTATGTAGGCGGAGTTCCAGTCAAACCCGAGCCGCCACTAAACTATAATGTTGTCTTTTCATTGGAAGGATTATTCGATCATTACACGGATTCGTCTCGCGTTATGCGAAATGGCGAAGTGAAGGAATTGCCTTCATTATCGGAAATTGAAACGTTGGAATTCGATGGCTATGGCGAAATGGAAGCCTTCCATACATCAGGCGGTACGTCGACGATGCTCGAGTCATTTCCTACTATCGAAACACTAGAATACAAGACCATCCGCTACCCGGGCCATGCAGACAAGGTTCAAGTATTAGTCGATCTCGGCTTACTGTCTAGAGAATCCACGATCCGAGTAGATGGTAGACCACTACGTGTGCGCGACGTCATGCTCGCCCATTTGACGCCACAATTACGCCTTGGGGATAAATCGGATGCCGTCTTACTTCGCGTCATTGTGAGTGGTAGTAAAGGCGGGCAAGCGCATACGGTGACATTTAATATGATTACCGAAAAGGACCAGAACACGAATGAAACGGCTATGGCACTCGCAACAGCCAACACCATTTCTGTCGTAGCACAAATGATTGGCAATGGAGTCATCACAAAAAGAGGCGCTTATCCACCGGAAAACATCGTGCCCGGCAAACTGTATATCGCAGAAATGATGAAACGCGGAGTTGTCATTGACGTACAACAGGCCTGATACAGTATATACTGGTAGGAAAGCGTGGATTTAGATCTCAACAGACCATCTCCTCGTATTTCTAAGGAGTGAAGTGAAATGCAGAAACAAACATTAAATACATCACAGATGGGATTACAGCATCTCGCAACGAATCGACGGACGTTGAATAGGTTATTCAAATTCGTGCTAGTAGACTTCGGATTTCTCGACCATATTCCGTTCCCGATTATGCGTAAAGCGCTGAAGAAAAACATCTTGCGTGCAGTCTATTTGACGGACGGCATCAACGTTTACGGCTATGCCATCTATCAAGAAATCCCAAAGTATGGGGGTATTCACGTACTCTACTTGGCAATAGCGCCGGAATTCCGTTCGTATGGCTTAGGCAGCGTCATGCTTCGCCGTCTAGATGCGCTATCACCAGCGGGAATTTTACTCGAAGTGGAAGACCCTGACTTTTCCCGAAATGAAGAAGAATTATCTATTCGAACGCGACGTATCGCATTCTATGAACGGAATGGACTGACACTGGATCAATCAGTGAAGTTAACCAATTTTAAGCACCCATTATTATTGATGACGACTGTGCCATTGCCTACGTTGAACGAGCGTCAGTTCAGGAAGTTTTATAGACAATTGTATAATCGTGTATACCGCGTACCAGTAGGACAGATTGCGGTAAACGCACGCATCGTAAAAGCCTAGTTTCATTGTAAAGGAGGACACAAAGATGGACTTTACATTTACAGATGAACAAAACATGTTGCGAAAGACGGCAAGGCAATTTGTAGATGCGGAAATTATGCCGTATATTGCAAAATGGGATGCAGAGGGAAGTTTTGATAAAGGAATTTGGAGACGGCTCGCAGATCTTGGATTCATGGGTGTCTGTGTGCCGGAAAAGTACGGTGGCAGTGGGATGGACTATAATTCTTTGGCGATTTTATGCGAAGAACTCGAACGTGGAGATACAGCTTTTCGCACCGCAGTTTCCGTCCACATCGGTTTGAATTGTATGACGCTAATGCAGTGGGGGACGGAAGAGCAGAAGCAAAAGTATTTAGTGCCGCAAGCAAAAGGCGAGAAAATCGGCGCGTTCGGATTGACGGAACCGGGCGCGGGCTCGGATGTGTCCGCACTTCAGACGACAGCGGTTCGCGATGGCGATGACTATCTATTGAATGGTCAGAAAACGTGGATTTCACTTTGTGATTCAGCAGATAATTTTCTCGTTTTTGCTTATACGGATAAATCAAAGAAACACCATGGCATTAGTGCATTTATTGTAGAGCGCACGATGCCTGGATTTTCATCGAAGGCAATCAAAGGGAAGTATGGCATTCGTGCAGGTAACACCGGTGAGCTGTTCTTCGAAGACGTTCGTGTACCGGCTGCCAACTTACTAGGTGAAGAAGGCGAAGGGTTCAAAATTGCGATGGCAGCGCTCGATAACGGTCGTTTTACCGTAGCGGCAGGTGCAGTGGGCTTGTTGTATGCCTGTCTTGAATCGAGTGTAGAGTACGCAACAACGCGTGAAACATTCGGTAAGAAAATAGGTGAACACCAACTAGTCCAACAGATGATTGCAAAAATGGAAGCGGGTTATCAAATGAGCCGTCTTCTCGTCTATCGTGCCGGTGAGTTGAAAAATAGTGGTGTTCGGAATACACGTGAGACATCGCTCGCGAAGTGGCAAGCTTGCGATTTTGCCAATCAAGCAGCAGATGACGCCGTGCAGATCCATGGGGCGTATGGCTATTCGGATGAGTATCCGGTTGCTAGGTATTTACGCAATTCGAAGGCGCCTGTTATTTATGAAGGTACGCGAGAAATCCATACGATCATGCAGGCGGAGTATGTGCTTGGGGAGCGTAGAGATAAAAAGTTGAATCGTATGTTGCCTACGTGGCCATTTGAAGAATGAAAGCGATGCGGTAAGCCAGAGTGAATGGCTTACCGCTTCGTTTTTTGTGTGGAGTTCATAATTGTACCGGAATGATGCGGTCACTCTCCATTTATTCCAAATTAAGAGCCGACAAAGTCTCCACCATCAACGTGGATCGTCTGGCCAGTCATGTAACTCGAGTCCTGTGAAGCGAGGAATACATACGCAGGTGCGTTCTCAGCAGGCTGTCCACGACGTTTCATCGGTGTGTCTGCTCCGTGTTCAGCGACTGTTTTCGCGTCGAACGTAGAAGGGATCAGCGGCGTCCAGATAGGTCCTGGTGCTACCGCGTTCACTCGAATCCCTTTCTCCGATAAATTTAACGCTAATGAACGTGTGAAACTGGTGATGGCCCCTTTGGTCGCGGAGTAATCGAGCAAACCAGGCGATCCGTTATAAGCTGTAATGGAAGAAGTGTTGACTATGCAGTCGCCTTTTTTCATATGTGCAATGGCTGCTTTTGACATAAAGAACAATCCAAAGAAGTTCGTTTCAAACGTTTCTTTCAATTGCTCTTCAGTAATATCCTCGATGGACTGTTGTGGAAATTGTTTTCCGGCATTGTTAACTAGTATATTAAGAGCGCCAAAGTCATCAATCACTTGTTTGACCAACTGTTTACAGTTCTTATCACTGCTAATATCGGTTTGATATCTCTTCGCTTTGCCACCGTATTTCTCAATGAGTGCAATCGTTTTATCGGCATCTTCATCTTCCTGATCAGCTAAATACGCGATAGCGACGTTCGCTCCTTCTTTCGCATAGGCAACCGCGACAGCGCGACCAATTCCGCTGTCACCACCTGTGATCAATGCGGTTTTTCCTTTAAGTTTATCAGCACCTTTGAAATTCGGATCATCATAGATTGGCGCGGGATGCATCTCTTCCTCGACACCGGGCTGTGAAGATTGTGTCTGTCCGGATATATTATCATCAATTTTTTCGTATGGATTTTTACTCATGTGACATCCTCCTCAAAATATAGTTACCAAAAGTGTTCCCTGATTACCCATGAACAAACATCCAAATGTTCGATATAAAATACATCCAGGCCATCTTTTCGCGTGTTATAATAAAGTCGTGAAGTACTATATAACAGCTAAGGAGCGTGTCTTCGTGAATTTTCAACCTTCCCAAAAAATGTCCATTTTTTCACCAGCAATCTTTGGTGACTTAAAAGCAGCCGCCGAGTTAAAAAAAGCAACAGGTGCGCAAGTCGTCGATTTGAGTCTCGGCAGCCCGGATCTTCCACCTGACGAGCGTGTACGCCAAGCGTTATCTGAACAAAGCGCGTTAGCATCATCTTATGGCTATACACTAGGAGGAACGAAACGATTCCATGAAGCCGTCGCGAATTATTACAAACGTCGCACAGGTGTCATCATCAATCCCGATACAGAAGTCTTGCAGACAATGGGTTCGCAGGAAGGTCTCGTTCATTTACCTTTCGCGTTCTGTGACGAAGGAGATTACGTCCTGACGACGAATCCTGCCTACGTCGCCTATGACGCAGGTATTAAACTAGCAGGCGCAGTGCCTTACTACATGCCATTGCTTGCGGAAAACGGCTTTTTGCCTAATTTGAATGAAATCCCAGAAGACGTGCTGAAAAAGACTAAGCTTCTTATTCTGAACTTACCAGGAAACCCAGTACCGGCCATGCCAAGTGAAACCTTTTTCGAAGAAGTCGTAGCGTTTGCGAAAAAGTATGAAATCATCGTACTTCATGACGCGGCGTATTCCGAATACTATTTCACTGGCGACCGTCCAGCAAGTTTCCTCACAACACCGGGCGCAATGGAAGTCGGTTTGGAAATCAACTCACTATCTAAAAGCTTCAGCTTAGCAGGTGCACGGATCGCGTACTTCGTTGGAAATGCAGAAATGATCAAAGTCATACGTGAACTAAAATCCAATCTCGACTATGGAACATTTGGACCGATCCAAGAAGCCGCCATTGTTGCGCTTGATAACGGGGAAGAAATCACCGATCGCCTACGTGCTGAGTTCTCCAAACGCCACCATGCGTTAATGAATGGACTCGCATCACTAGGCTGGGAAACGACACCATCTGAAGGCGGTATGTTCGTCTGGGCGAAGTATCCATACGATATCGACGACATAGAATTCGTCTTCGAGGTCATCAAACAAGCGGGTGTCGTCATGGTACCCGGCAGCATCTTCGGCACGGCCGGTATTGGTTACGTCCGCCTTGCTCTCGTACAAAAAGTTGAATTAATCGAGAAAGCAATTGAACAACTGAGAGAATTATCGTTGGTTCGTGTGTAAATAAGGGCAAGGAAGAGCAGGGGTTTCTGCTCTTCCTTTTTTATAAAGAAGTGGGTCAAAACCAAGTCGATACTATACATCTTCTGCATACAGTAATTTATTACCGTAAAATATCTTTAAAAAAGGAATGGAGAGAGGGGGAGGTAGGATGACCCGCCAAGGAAAAGACCGAGACTACAAGAAAGATAACAGAATCCAACCCCGTAGGAAAAAGCAGGGTATTGTGATCTGGAGCGTTGTCGTAATCGCCACAGTACTGTTTCTGCTACTCGTGCTGCCGTTATTGCAAGAATCAAACACTGGAACTGAAAGTATTGTACCAGCTGTAGATCTTTACGAAGATTTAGAGGGTTTACAACTCAACGTGTTACAAGAAAAAGCGTTAGAAGATGGAAAAATCGAATACTTAATTGAAATAAGTAACGACACCAATAGGGTAATTCATCAGCCTGCATTAACCTTTAGCTTCGATGTGAAACTGAAGAACGGTTGGGCAGAGAACCCCTTCAAGTATTCAATAGATCTTGGATTGCAAATCGAACCGGGACAAAAAATGAAAGTGCCGCTCGCAGTTGATGTCAGTCTACTTAACCAGGAGAAGATCGATACCGATCACATTATGCTTGAAATGAAAGGCTATTTGGATGAACTGGAGCTTGAGAATTTATTTCATACGGGACAATCCATCAGTTACACGGAAGGTGACAGACAATGGAAGAAGCTATAATCACTCGATAAAAAGAGTGATTATAGATTTTTTTAATAGGATGTAACGAAACCCAAAGTTTTCAGTCTACTCTAATACATACTAAATAAGAGGAGATGAAAATTATGAATACAGGCAGATGGCTCATTGTATTAGGGGTAGCTGGAACGATTGGAATTCTTCTACTGATCAGCTTCCTGTTTTGGCCGAAAGTTGGCATTACATCTACAAAATCCGTGCTCGCGGGTCAGTCGCTGAATGTTTACTTTACAGATCCAGTGAAGGGGAACTTGGATGTTTCGCAGTTTCATGTGAAGAAAAGTAATACGAAAACTCCGGCCAAGCTTTCGTACGGAAATGGAAAAACGTCTTTGCAAGTAGGGGAGCTACAACCAGGGGACTATACATTGCATATCCCAGCGAATAGTTTTGGCATATGGAAACGCGCAGCGGACCAAGTGCTTTCATTCACCGTTCTCGAATCGGTACAGCCCGTTACTTCCATTAAGGAAATTGAGAACTTCTTTGAGCGAGTAGAACCTCAGGGACGCAGTGAAGTCATGGAGGAGTCTTCTTCGGAGGATAAAGCTTCTAGTGGCGGTGTCGATCATTCACAAACCAATCAACAAGTGGCGGGCGTAGATGAAGCGGATACTGTCAAAACGGATGGTGATTTCCTATACGATGTCCTAAATGGAGAAGGACTTATGATCACAGATATCCGCAATCCAAACGACATGGTCCGTGCCAGCAAGACCGACTTCACCGATGGATTTTATGCAAACCAACTATATGTAGATCAAGACAAAATGATAGTAATCGGTGGCCAAAATCTAGATGCCCCGACGTCTAATATGGATGTGGAAATTACTGAAGACCGCATAATGCCCACGCAGCAAATGTCGATCATCCGTGTGTACGACGTTACAGACCGCACAAATCCGAAACTTATTCGTGAAACAGGTGCAGAAGGCTACGTCATCGGAACACGTAAAATCGGACAATTTGTTTACATGATCACGAATAATCAGCCGTTCTTTTGGTATGATCATCCGACTCCCACAGAAGATCAGCTAGTACCAAAAATCTATGATTCTACAGCCAATCAAAAAGTGCAGGCGCTCTCACTCGATAAAATCTCAATTTTGCCAGGCGCGATGGAACCTTCCTACTCGGTCATCACGACACTCGATATTGAGTCGGGTGAAAAGGGGGGAGTGGATACGAAAGCTTATCTTGGCAGCGGTGAACAACTGTACATGTCTGCAAATCATCTGTATCTGACGTCTACAAACTACCAAGACAATCAGCAAAGCACTAGCGAAGTATTCAAATTCAGTCTCGACAAAACCAACGTCCATTTCCTACAAACGGCTCAACTAAAAGGGACTATCTTAAACCAGTTTTCGATGGATGAGCACAACGGCTATTTCCGTACAGTAACAACAGAAGGAAATCTCTGGGATGAACGCAACAAAGCGAAAAACCATTTATTCATTCTTGATGAAAATATGAAGCAAGTCGGTTCAGTCGAAAATCTAGCGGTCAATGAACGGATATACTCCGCACGATTCCTAGGAGACAAAGCGTATATGGTAACATTCCGCGAAACGGATCCACTATTCGTCATGGATGTTGCGGATCCGAATAATCCGAAAGTGCTCGGTGAACTCAAGATTCCTGGCTTCAGCAACTACTTGCATCCGCTTGACGAAGGCCATTTAATCGGCTTCGGCTATGAAACCATCGCAAAGAAAAATCCCCAAGGTGGCGCACCTATTATCCAAACAGGCGGCATGAAAATCTCTGTATTCGACGTGACCGATTTTGCGAATCCAAAAGAAACCGCATCTGAAATCATCGGCGGCCAAGGTACTTATTCGTCAGTCCAGCAAGATCATCACGCCTTATTTATCCATCCGAACCGCAACTTATTCGGCTTTCCGATTTCAGTATATGAGCAATCCCAGCGTGACAACATCTTGGATCTACAAAGCTCAGGCGCCATGATTTACGAAATCACAGCGGAACGCGGCATTGTCAAAACAGCTGATTTGACCAAGCGCATGACAAATGACTACATGGACTGGGAAAAAGAAATCCAACGTCTGTTGTATAGCGGCAATTCACTCTACACGATTTCCATAAATGAAGTAAACAGCTACACATTAGATCATTACACACCGCTAGATACGTTAGAAAGAGCTAGCTATACACCAGACAGTGTGCCGGCACGTGAATCGATAGAAAAGTAAGGTTTGGGCGCTCACTACGATTAGTGGGCGTTCATTTAGTTTGTTAAGTGCTCTATCATGGTCGAGTTTCGCTCAATGAAGCTGGTCGAGCGCTCTATCATGGCTGCTATCCGCTCAAAGCCTCGTGTCAATCGCTCAATGGCGGCTGCTATCCGCTCAAAGCCTCGTGTCAATCGCTCAATGGCGGCTGCTATCCGCTCAATGCCTCGTGTCAAACGCTCAATCGCAGCTGCCATCCGCTCAAAGCCTCGTGTCAAACGCTCAATCGCTGCTGCTATCCGCTCAATGCCTTGTTTCAAACGCTCAATCGCCGCGGCTATCCGCTCATACACACCCCTATACCAATCAAAAAAGGTTGTCTTTTCACCTCCCGTACAGTAAGCTGTAGTCAAACGCACTAAGACCCACCACAACTGAACAAGATAGACAAAAATGGAGCCCTTTCTTTATGAAAGGAGCTCCATCTAATTTGGTGGCGATACTTTATTTAATTTCAATCTGCTCAGCAGGCATTGGCATTCCGATGAAATGACCTTGCATAGCATCGATGCCCATTTCTTTTAGCAACTCAAATTGCTGTTCATTGCTAACGCCTTCAGCGATCGTATATAAGTTAATCTTTTTGGAAAGTTGGATCAATCCTTCAACCAATTTCTGTGTCTTCGGATTGCTCAACAACGCATCGATAAAGACGCGGTCAATTTTGACACTGGAGATTGGCAAGTGTTGTAAGTAGCGCAACGATGCGTATCCAGAGCCGAAATCATCGAGAGTGAACTGTAAACCGAGGTTTTGTAGTTCGGACATTTGCGCTAGAACGGATTGTTCTTCTTCTGCTTTAAGCGCGAATTTCTCCGTGAACTCTAGATGCACTTTATTCGCGGGGCAACCCGTTTCATTTAAGATGGAGATTAACCGGTCTTTCCATTGTGGATTCAAAGATTCACGAATGGAAGAGTTAATGGAAATACTCATATCATTACCGGCGCGATGCCATTTCGTTACGAACGTCATCGCTTCTTCTGCCACATATGCACCGATTTCTTCAATCAATCCGTTTTCTTCTGCAATCGGGATTAATTCGTCAGGACTGATGACGCCTAGATCTTCATCCTCCCAACGAACGAGCGCTTCGTAGCAAGTAATTTTCTCGCTCGCCACATCGAATTGGGGCTGATACGCTACATGTAATGAATTGCGATCTAGTGCAGTCAGCATCTTGCGGTCAATTTCCAAACGTCGGTTCAGAATTTTATGGGACTGGGCAGATAGTGAAGCAATCCGTCCGCCACCTTGACTAATGACGTCGTCTGCAGCAGTCATCGCGACTTTGTACAATTGCGTGTATGTTTTCTGATCTTCAGGGAAGCGGACAATCCCGCCACTAATCGAAAGTGTTTGGGCATTGTGGCTGAGGTAGATCGGCTGTTGTTTTAAGAAATCATAGAAACCTTGAATATACCAATCACCGAAAGCCGTCAGCACGACAAAGCTATTCGTATCGATACGCGCAATCGGACTGTCCTGGAAGTAGCGCTTTAATCGGTTGGTGAATTCTTGAATCAGCTGCGTCTCAGATTCTTGAGATTGCAGCTCTTTCATAGTGTAGTAATGATCAATCGTCAAATAGACGAATGAAAAATTGGTAGCACTAGCGATGGACGTATTCACTACTTGTTCCAGCTTGTGGCGGCTCATGAGGCCCGTTTCTACATCAATGAAAGCAATTTCACCTAAGCGTTCCTGTAAGCGAATATCTTCTGTAATATCCAGTTCCAGAAAGAACACAGATTGCAGTTCTCCGAAATTGGAAAGGGTAGGGACAGCGAGTGTATTGACAAAGAACGGTTCGCCTAAGCGAGTCATTTTTTCTATTTTACCCACCCATGTTTTTCCGGATAGCAAACAATCCCAAATGGAGTTCGCTATTTCCTGACTTTCGGCTCTGTCCGAAAACATTTGCCAGAATGATTTACCTAAGATGCGCTTGGGAGTCCAACCACTAACAGTTAGGTAGTTTTGGTTGGCATAGGTTATTAGACCTTCGCCGTCAGTATGTGTAACTAATTGGTATTTATTTAGACTATCGACTAGTGCCTGATGTTCGCTAGTCTCTGGTAATGGAATTGCATGCATAGAGGTACTCCTTTCCAATCTACTATATAACTATTATAAATGAAGTTTCAGTGTTGTCTATGTCTCATATGTGAATTTTATACTATATGAGTAAAAACGCAAGAAATTAGTAAGGGGTGAGAGATCATGTTGCGATTAAAAGGAATTATCATGATTATTATAGGTTCGATGTTATGGGGCGCTACGGGGCCAATGATGGAGTGGATTTTGAACCATAGTGACATGTCCGTTTCGATGATGTTAATCCTACGTTTGACGATCGCTGGTGCCGTGGTTCTATTACTATTGAAAGCAAAAGGCATACAGGTCGGTCGTCCTATGAGACAGAAGTTGTGGTTGCGTAAAATGGTGATGTTCGGCGTGATCGGAATGCTTGGTGTACAGTTTGGGTTCGTCCAAACCATCGCACATAGTGACGCGGTAGTCGCGACTTTATTCCAGTTCGTTGCACCAGTCTATATCATCATTTTGCTTTCACTCTTACAGAGGTCCTTCCCGCCAGGTAGCCAAGTAATCGGTATGGTCGTTGCGTTATTCGGCTTGATCTTACTTTTGACAAATGGTTCATTCTCAAGCATGTCATTAGATACAACCGCAATTGTGTGGGGAGTCATTGTAGGATTCGCTTTCACTTTTTATACGTTATACCCTGTAGTACTTATGGCAGAGTGGGGTGTTTTGCTCGTCGTCGGCTGGGGAATGTTCATTGGCGGCATGACTTTATTCATCATTAACTTGCCGATGTTCTTCATGAATCTTGGTGCTCTGCTCAACGGTCCGGCGATGGGTATGTTGTTACTCGTCATCATTATGGGAACACTTGCATTCATTATGTTCCTGCAAAGTATGACGTATATTTCACCCGTGGAAACGAGCGTGCTTTCCAGTTTCGAACCGCTCACGGCAATGATTGTTTCCGTGTTCTGGCTTGGTCAGACGATGGGTGTCTGGCAAATTAGTGGCGCGGCGATCATGCTCGTTGGAGTTGTCTGGTTATCTATCGGTGGCAATCGCAAGAAGAAAACGGCACCGTTCCCAGAAACCATCCAAGAGTACGATCATAGCGAAGTATAGCTTTTCACCTGTACACGCTGTATTCCTATATGACATAATGAAGGGAAAGACCGCACGTAAAGGGTGAATCAGATGAAGACGGTTTTTCGCTATGCACTGCCTTATAAATGGCCAATGTTTATCGCTATTCTACTTATGTTACTTGAACTATCGGTCGAATTAATTCAGCCATTGCTGATTGGTAGAATTATAGATGAAGGAATTATGAAAGAAGACTTGAACACGGTTGTAATTTGGGGGAGTGTCATGATGGCACTCGCCTTCGTGGCGCTCTTTTCGGGCGTCATCAATTCCTATTTCGCTGCACATGCCGCGCAAAGTTTCGGTTATGATCTAAGGCAAGCATTGTTTCAGCGCGTCCAGACGTTTTCGCTTGCGGCATTCCTTCGCTTTCCGACGTCTAGTCTTATTACACGTTTGACAAGTGACGTAACGCTTGCACAAAATGCCCTCTTTATGGGATTGCGAATTATGGCACGAGCACCGTTAATGGTGCTCGGCAGTCTGATTATGGCATTCGTCGTCAGTCCGAAGCTCGCAGTATTTCTACTGATTGGCGCTCCGTTCCTCGCAGTATTTCTCGTCGTCATGGCACGCAAAGGAGTCCGTTTATTTGGTCTAGTGCAGCGTCGTTTGGACGGGGTGAATCAACTCGTACAAGAAAATCTACAAGCGGTTCGTCTCATTAAAGCCTATTTACGAGGTGTTTTTGAAACGGACCGTTTTTCCACAGCAGCACGTGCACTGAAAAAGGATAGTGTGCATGCGATGCGCTTAATGGAACTAATTTTGCCTGTCTTACTGTTCATCATGAATGTCAGCTTCATGGTGGTTCTCTGGTTCGGTGCAGATGAAGTCCGTAACTCCAATATGCCCGTCGGAGATATCGTAGCCATTGTCAACTATACGATGCGCATGACAAGTGCCTTCTCGATGTTCTCCTTTTTGATCGTCATCTTCTCACGCGCAAAAGCGTCTTCCGATCGAATGGAAGAACTGCTAGTTGCCGATGGGGATCTCGAAAAGCTTGCGATAGCTGACAATCTCCACCAAGGCGCAGTTTCTGTACGCTTTGAACACGTATCATTCCGTTATGCAGGAACGACTGAAGATGTGCTAAGAGACGTGTCGTTCGAAGTTCCGGCGGGCGAGAAACTCGTCATTATGGGGGCTACTGGCTCCGGTAAATCGACGATGCTTCAACTACTCCCGCGCATGTTCACTGCAACGGAAGGCACGGTGTGGGTCAACGGCAAAAACATAGCGGACTGGCCGCTTGATACGTTACGGAACTTGATCGGCTACGTGCCCCAGCAATCCATGCTCTTTACAGGTTCGATCGCCAATAATCTATCATGGGGTAAACCGAACGCCACTGCGAATGAAATGGAAGAGGCCGCTAAGAAAGCACAAATTCATTCGTCTATCATGGACTTTACGGGTGGTTATGAAACACGAGTCGGACAGCGCGGCGTGAATTTATCTGGCGGCCAAAAACAGCGTCTGTCGATTGCTCGGGCATTAATCCGTAAACCATCCTTACTAATTCTGGATGATAGTACGAGTGCGCTCGATGTCAAAACCGAATCTTCATTATGGGACGCATTGCAGGAAGAAGATACGACGATGCTGATCGTTACGCAAAAAATTCAAACCGCTCAAATTGCGGATGCGATTTTATTATTATCTGATGGCAAGATCGTGGGCTATGGTACGCATGAAGAGCTACTTCAAACGTCTAGCTTCTATCGGGAAATTGCGGAGTCGCAACAGAATGGGGGAGTGGCATGATGCGAAAACCATTCGGCTATGAACCTATTATCCAGAAAGAAGATTTATCAAAGGTACAGCGGAAAAAGGTTCAAAAAGCAAGCAACTGGCAGTCCGTGCTCTTACGCATTTGGCATTTGATCGATCAACAACGTGGATTACTGATCACAGTCATGACACTCGTTTTAATCAGTTCAGCCCTCGCGCTAATCGGCCCATTGTTGATTGGAAACATGATCGACCAATACATTATTCCGAAGAAAGTGGACGGGCTTAGTATGCAGATTGGCTTATTACTACTCGTATATGCAGGCTTTTCATTGTCTACGTATTTTCAAAACTACTGGATGGTCGGAATCGCACAACAAACAGTCTATCGTCTGCGCACGCAATTATTTGGCCATCTACAGAAGCTGCCCATCCGATTCTTCGATAAACGGCAGCACGGCGAATTGATGAGTCGCGTGACGAATGATATCGAGAATGTCAGCCAGACGTTGAATTCCTCGTTGATCCAAGTGTTCTCAAGTGTTCTGACACTAGTCGGTACCGTATCGATTATGCTGTATCTCAGTCCGTTATTGACGTTGCTAACTATGATCATCGTACCTTTAATGTTCATTGCCATGCGCTGGATCACTCGGCGTACGGGTATTTTATTTAAAGAACAGCAGCGCGCAATTGGTGAATTAAACGGCATGATTGAGGAAACGGTTTCCGGTCAACGAGTCGTCAAAGCGTTCTCACAGGAACAGAACGTTATGGAAGAGTTTGCGAAAAAAAGTGAACGTCTTCGAACAGCAGGTTTCTGGGCGCAGACGTATTCAGGTTTCATTCCAAAAGTCATGAACACACTGAATAATATGTCGTTCGCGATAGTTGCAGGGGTTGGCGGACTGCTGGCGGTGACAGGATATGGTGGCGTAACGGTCGGAACGATTGTTATCTTCAGTGAGTACGCAAGGCAATTTACACGACCGTTGAACGATTTGGCCAATCAATTCAATACCGTCCTCTCTGCCATCGCAGGAGCGGAAAGAGTGTTTGCCATTATGGACGAGCCGGTGGAAAAAGATGAAGCAATGAAGCGAATCGAAACATTACATGGCGATGTCGAGTTCCGCAATGTGTCGTTTGGCTATGAAGAGGAAGCGATTATTAAGAATCTAAGTTTCCATGTTAAATCAGGCGAAACGGCTGCCTTTGTTGGAGCAACAGGGGCAGGGAAGACGACGATCATGCAACTTCTGTCACGCTTCTATGAAATAGACAGCGGCCAAATTTTGCTCGATGGTATTCCAATTAATGAACTGCCACGCCATACTGTGCGCAGTCAAATGGCCTTCGTCTTGCAAGATCCGTTCTTGTTCGAGGCGACAGTGCGCGAAAACATTCGCTACGGCCGACTTGACGCAACGAACGAAGAAGTGGAAGAAGCTGCAAAAAAAGCCAATGCCCACAGCTTCATCTGCAAACTATCAAACGGCTATGATACAGTGCTAACAGCAGGTGGCGAAGAAATATCACAAGGACAAAAACAACTGTTGTCCATTGCCCGTGCGCTAGTGGCGGATCCGACCTTGCTGTTGCTGGACGAAGCGACGAGCAGCATCGATACAGTAACGGAGCTCGCGATACAGGAAGCATTGGAACGTCTCATGGAAGGTCGAACGAGCTTCGTCATCGCCCACCGTTTGAACACGATTAGACAAGCAGACAAAATCTTCGTACTAGCAGACGGCGAGCTACTCGAATCTGGTAGCCACGAAGAACTACTGAAACGCAAAGGCGTGTTTTACGGGATGCTGAATAATGAAGAGTAAATGAAGGGGAGGAAGCGGTTGATCGCAGCCATCTACTTACTCTTTGTCTATGATATTGAATAAATAGAACATGAACGAGCATCGCATTTAGCGGTGCTTTTTTGGTTTTTCACTTAATTAAAACACTTTTGGAATTTTATGTATACTTGTAGTATAGTAACTGAAAGCGTGTAATCAGAATAACTAAACTCAGTCAAATAGATTCTGAATATTTTAAAATATGAACACTTTTACATTTTATATACGTATAAATAGTAGAACTGTGATGGTTCAAGAATCGAATCGAATCGAAAAGGAGGGTATTTATGAGAAAGTTCTTTTATTACTTCGGATGGACAATAGTTATAGGGGTTCTTATTTATTTAGGTGACAAATATCAGTTCCTGTTGAAACAAGATTTTATGAAAAATTTTGAAGTACTATCATTTGTTCTGTTTTCATCCATATTTCCTATTGGTATAGGAATATTGCTCAGGTTGCCAAAACTTATAATTGAAATGAAAGAGGATAGACAATGGACTTTTGATTGGGCTAAATTCATGGGCGTTGGGTTGCCATCTCTTGGTGTATTATCTATGTGTGTAGTAATCTTTACACCCACGGGCGAAAACCTTATTCCGCTAGTACCGGAAATCTTGTATTTTGGAAACTCCACAATTCAAACAATAGCCGGTGTGGTGTTTGGGTTTATCTTGTTAGACAGTGTAAAGAAATAATGAATTGCATGTATATTAATGAGTGTCGTTGTTGGAGAAATGTTATGGCTGAAACGGGCCATTTTGTTAAGTAATATAGGGGGGACGACAATGAGCGATAAATCTACTTTAGCCGTCATTTTACTTGCAATACCCATACTTATCGCAGTTTTTATTATTATTAACCCGAATATATTACTCTCGGGAGGCTATGAATTAGCTCTTGATGGGTATGTAATATCAAGAACTTTAATGATTATTTTCGTATTATCTTTGCTATTTAAATTAGGTTTGTTTTTAGTCGAGCAAAAAGACAAATAACTTTTTATCAGAATCAGGGGCATTAGCAGCATAGCTTTGTTCCAGGACAAGGCCATATTGTTTAAAGGAGGGTGGAAAAATGGAAACTATTTCTCAAGTATTAAATTACAACAATCCAATTTTTTATTTACTCATTACTTGGTCATTAATTTGGAAAGGGATAGCACTTTGGCATGCAGGTGGTAATAGGCAACTAGCATGGTTTATTATTCTACTGGTAGTCAATACAGTTGGGATTCTAGAAATTATTTATCTCATTTTCTTCAGGAAAAATAAGCAATTAAATAAGTAGACTGTGTTCATGAATCTGGGCTTTTGTTATATAGGATTTGGAGGGATGGATAATGGCAAGTCAAGTTTTCGGTATGATTATTCTTTGGATAGCAGGGCTGTTCATTCTATATCTTGTGATTTTTAAAGCTGTCAAAGATGGTATTAATAGGTCTGTTGTGGGGCAATCTCTCGAAAAAGATTCTGATCAAGGTGGAAGTAAGAAATCCTGGCTTGATGATGATTTGGATAATTAACGACAAGGCCATTAATTGCAATAGGGGGGTAGTTCTTTAACAAGGATTTGCTCCCGTTTCAATAACGGACTAGGTGTTAAATACGAGAGTGGGAAATTTTAATGAAATTGAAAATATCAGCGTTATTATGCTATGTTTTTCTAATATTAGTTGCTTGCTCAGGGCAGCAAACATACCACTTTCAGGGAGAAAGCGAGAATTGGAATGTGGATTATACTATTAATAGTACAGGTGATAATTCTGAATCAGGTGATATTACGATTAAATATATAGGTGAAAATGAAACCCCAAAAGAAATTAATAGTAGTTCAGGGTCATCTTCTGGCAATGCGAGTTAAGTAATGGGATATTAAAAACATCTGGTTCCACTTTTTTAGGTTGTGCTGTTACAAAAGAAAATGAAAACTAGATGTAACTATAGAGTGGGATGAAAAAACAGAAAGATGTACTTTAAAGAATAAATAATCTTGAGCCTAAGGCTGTTTTAATGACTTGCTTTGAATATATAACTATTCCGTAATCGGGCCATTTTGTTTACGGATATATAAGCCTAAATTGGAAACGGAGGTGTTTTTGTTGGTGGAAAAAGGGTTGTTGTCGCTCTTTATTGTAGTACTTGCTATTATTTCATCATTTTTCATTCAGAATATTATTTTACTTGTTACTGTATGGATTATTTTTGCATTATCTATTTTCAATCTGTTTTTTGAAAAGGACACTAAAGATAAAGATGCTTAGGGATAAGGCCATATCGTGATTATTCCAGAAAAGGGCGCGATTGCTGCATAATTGATCGTACTTGTATCGCAATCTGGCCATTATGTTACTCAAACCAGAAGAAAGAAAAACTATTTTATTGAAAATAGATGAAAGATGGCGATTGGGATTACTTTTAAAGATGAAAAATGTCTACACATTTACGCTCAGGAATTTCCGCACGATGGGGCA
>NZ_PDYX01000100.1:0-422 GCF_002743265.1 Sporosarcina sp. P29
CGGTTTCGGCATCAACGTATCAAGCAGGCGGCGCGTGCCTTCGCTGATCCCTTCACAGCAGGTGGCCTGCGGTGCTTCACCCGGCGGTAGCCCGGCCAGCACAAAAAGATGGCGCGCTTCGGTCGGGGTACATTGCAGCGCTTTTGCCACGGCGGCCATCACCGCGCTGGACGGATTGACGTCCCTGCCCTGCTCAAGCCAGGTGTACCAGGTCACCCCGACGTCCGCCAGCAGGGCCACCTCTTCACGGCGCAGCCCGGGCGTGCGGCGTCGACCGCTGCGCGGCAGGCCGAGCCGCTGCGGATCGAGACTTTCGCGTCGGGCGCGTAAAAACGCACCAAGTTGTTTTCGGGTGTCATCCTTGAGCGAGACGACGGGTTCAGACATCAGCGCCATAAATTCCCCTGCATGGTAGTGCCAGT
>NZ_PDYX01000101.1:0-422 GCF_002743265.1 Sporosarcina sp. P29
TGACGCTGAACAGCAAACCGATGGATGATTTAACGCTGACCTGGGGTGTGGATGCTGACCACGAAACCTTCGACGCTAACCAGCAGTTCTTCAACCTGGATAAAGCGGCAGCAAGCGGCGGTATGGATCTGGAGAACGCCTATAACGTGGGCCGTTACCCGGGTTACAGCATTACCAACCTCGCCCCGTTCCTGCAGGCCAGCTACGACATTGATGCCATTACCCTGAGCGGCGGCGTGCGCTATCAGTACACCGAAAACAAGGTGGATGACTTCGTTGGTTATACCCAGCAACAGGCCATCGCTAACGGGAAAGCCACATCGGCTGATGCGGTACCGGGCGGGAAAACCAATTACAACAATTTCCTGTTCAACGCCGGGATCCTTGGCCGTCTGACCGAACAGCAGCAGCTGTGGTTTAAC
>NZ_PDYX01000102.1:0-422 GCF_002743265.1 Sporosarcina sp. P29
TGTCGACAGACAAACTCCCTTTTGGACTGAGCAGTTTTTCCGCCGCTTTTTGCAGTTCCCCGGCGTCAGCGTAAGAAAAAGGTATGCTGTGCGAGACCAGCGGCGCATCAAGCTGTCGGCGTGTCCGCTCCTGCTCTTTGCGTTCCAGCTGTTCACGCTGCCAGGCTGCGGTGTGAACATAAAAAATCCCCCCTTCTTCATGCAGAACAAGCCCGGCGCTGGTGACGACCGTCTGTAGCGCCTGTCGCCAGGGGACGCGTGTCAGATTGAGCGACAGCGTGCCGCTGACATCTGGCGATACCACCAGATTACGGTTCTCCTGTGCGACCAGCGCCTGTAGCACCTGCACCACCGGTACCTCATCCACCACCAGCGTGACCGGCTTTGGCGCGGCGGCCCACAGCGGATGACTGAACGCCAGC
>NZ_PDYX01000103.1:0-414 GCF_002743265.1 Sporosarcina sp. P29
TTCACGTCTACGGAGCCACCACGATCTTCCACAGCTTTACGCATGGCGTCTTCCATATGTTGTAGTTGCTTATTTAACTTATCTTTGGAGAAACTACGCACTTCACCAACGACTGTCACTTCGCCCGGTATAATGGAAGTGAGTTCTCCGCCTTCGATAATACCTATATTTGCTAAGGTTTCATCATCGATCTCACCTAAGTTCAGCTTCAACAAACCAGCTGCCGCTAAAATGAACGCATTATTCCCTTCTTCTGAATTCAGAGCAATATGCGCCGCATTTCCTTTTACTTTCATCCAGATCCTACTACTATATGGACCTTTCAAAATCGTTTGACCCACATTTCCGCTACTATCAAAAATGTAACCGAATTTACTTTTCGGTTTGCTGTAATCTAAATGACGCGCACCTACG
>NZ_PDYX01000104.1:0-413 GCF_002743265.1 Sporosarcina sp. P29
TGAGCGCATGCGGTTGTAGATAGAGCGGATAGCGCGTGCGATAGAGCGGATACCGCACGCTATTGAGCGCATTCACGACAGCCTTCATCAATGATCTAACCACACTCTCCGCAAAATAAAAAGCTGCTCCAGAATGGAACAGCTTTCCCTCAAACAAATGTGTTATTTAACTTAGTGTAAATTTGGACTAAACTATTTCGTTCAGCATCCGATAAGTGACTGAAGAACTCTGAACGCACCTTCATTCCGCATTTCTGTGCTTCGACCAAAATTTCTAAGCCTTTAGGAGTTATTTTCCAATACTTTGTTCGACGGTCATCTTCATCATTACGCAACGTAATGCACTCATTTTTAATGAGCTTCGACGACAAATGCGTCAATGAAGCGGGCGTGAAGCCTAGAGTCTCAGCCAA
>NZ_PDYX01000105.1:0-413 GCF_002743265.1 Sporosarcina sp. P29
TTCCGTCAACCGCGTTTCTAGATTGGGTAAGATACGCAATTTATCATTCTTAGAACCACAACCAAAATAAATATCACTCAGCAGCGCAGGCACAACTGCGGGGTAGGCCGTGGCCAGGAGACAACTGGCAGCACCACCGCCAGCTGGCTCCTGGCTGTAGGCAATCCCCCACGTGCCTTCGCGGGTCCAGAAAGCAGACACTTACTAACTTCAGTACCCAACCACCAGTCGAGCAACGACCCCCAACAAAAGTGCCAAAGACCCGCAGCCGCATAGTCTTTCCGTCAACCGCGTTTCTAGATTGGGTAAGATACGCAATTTATCATTCTTAGAACCACAACCAAAATAAATATCACTCAGCAGCGCAGGCACAACTGCGGGGTAGGCCGTGGCCAGGAGACAACTGGCAGCAC
>NZ_PDYX01000106.1:0-412 GCF_002743265.1 Sporosarcina sp. P29
GTAAATACCACTCAGCAGCGCAGGCACAACTGCGGGGTAGGCCGTGGCCGGGAGACAACTGGCAGCACCACCGCCAGCTGGCTCCTGGCTGTAGGCAATCCCCCACGTGCCTGCGCGGGTCTAGAAAGCAGACACTCACCAACTTCAATGCCCGACAGCCGGTCGAGAGACGCCCCAACGTAAAGTGACAAAGACCCGTATCCGCATAGTCTTTCCGCCAACCGCGTTTCCAGGTTGGGTAATGTTCGAATTTGTCCTACTTAGAACCACAACCAAAGTAAATACCACTCAGCAGCGCAGGCACAACTGCGGGGTAGGCCGTGGCCGGGAGACAACTGGCAGCACCACCGCCAGCTGGCTCCTGGCTGTAGGCAATCCCCCACGTGCCTGCGCGGGTCTAGAAAGCAGACAC
>NZ_PDYX01000107.1:0-411 GCF_002743265.1 Sporosarcina sp. P29
CGGACTTCGAACTGGGTGAGTATAAGCGTCAGGACCTGGTGTACGAGAAAGAGGATCTGCTGATTTCCGGTCCGGGCAAATACCCGGAATATAACTTCTACCGGATGGCGGGTATGGCAATCGACGGCAAAGATAAGGGCGAAGCAGAGAACGAAGCTAAGCCTATCGACGTCAAGAGCCTGTTACCGTAAGGAGAGGGCAATGGAATTCGCTTTTTATATCTGTGGCCTTATCGCCATCCTGGCTACGCTGCGAGTGATTACGCACACCAATCCGGTGCATGCGCTGCTGTACTTAATTATCTCGCTGCTGGCTATTTCCGGGGTGTTCTTTGCGCTGGGCGCGCACTTTGCTGGTGCGCTGGAGATCATCGTTTACGCCGGGGCCATCATGGTGCTGTTCGTCTTCGTG
>NZ_PDYX01000108.1:0-410 GCF_002743265.1 Sporosarcina sp. P29
CAATATTGACCATGAAGCCGCCATCCCCTGCTAATACGACAACCCGTTTATCAGGGTTTGCTTTTTGTGCGCCGATTCCTGTCGGTAAGGCTTGGCCAATTCCGCCTCCCGAGGCATGAATCGAATGGCGTGGTTTATAAATCTCGAACAGTCGGCTTCCCCAAACATTCGCTGGAACGGTAACGTCCCTTACAAAAATTGTTTCTTCGTCCAGTCTGTTTCTCATACTGTCCAAAATGTTTTCATAAGGTCCTAATGTTTTGCGTAACTTGGCTCTGAGCGTTTCACGCAATTCTTGCACATTTTCACTATATTCACCGCTCGGCATTGTGTAACCGCTTGCTTCTAGTTGAGTGACAAGACTCTCTACGACCGTTTTAATATCTCCGACTAACCCATACTTCGCTTCA
>NZ_PDYX01000109.1:0-410 GCF_002743265.1 Sporosarcina sp. P29
GCAAAACAGCTAAAGTGACGCCGTCTTACGCGGTGCCGCAGTCCTCATGGCCTCCGGTCGGCCAGCGTTGTTGGGTCTGGCCTGCCAGCGGCAAGGTCGTGTTGCCTTACTCCTTGTCTGAGGGGGGCAATAAAGGCATTGATATCGCTGCTGCGCGCGGCACGCCAGTCTATGCATCAGGGGCAGGGAAGGTGGTCTACGTCGGCAACCAGCTGCGCGGTTACGGTAACCTGATCATGATTAAGCATGGGGAAGATTACATCACTGCCTATGCCCACAACGATACGATGCTGGTGAACAACGGGCAGAATGTGAAGGCTGGGCAGAAGATTGCCACCATGGGCAGTACCGGCACGGACTCGGTGAAGTTACATTTCCAGATCCGCTATCGCGCCACAGCCATCGATCCA
>NZ_PDYX01000012.1:0-84217 GCF_002743265.1 Sporosarcina sp. P29
TTCATGATAAAATTCATATGCACGTATCACCTTTCTCTTTGACTTGTTTCTCGACAATTCAAGTATAAAAGAAATTGGTGATCACGTGCATTTTTTGTTCAATTGTTTGAGAACCCCAACATTTATTATAGAACCTGTTTTCATTACGCTTATGAGTATTGCAAGTGTCGCAATCGTTTACTTTTGGTCGTACTATTATTTCGGGAAGATATTTGAAGATCGTATTATTGATGAATATACGTATGAAAAGAACGACGAACGAGGCGTCTATAATGAGTGGATTTTAGGTGTAACAGCGCATAGTATCGATATAGTCGAAGCTATTCATGGTCAGCCTACAGCGGAGTATATCATGGATCATGCGGTTGAGCAGATGGAGGAAAGCGAAGTGTACCGTGAAAAAGTTGAAGGTAAATACTTGTTATACAAAATCGATTTGGATTATGAAAATGGTGAAAAAGTATATAAGTATTCTGTTGTTAAAGATATTTACCGTGAAATTCTACCTAAAATGTTATTGTGGTTTTTGGCTATTACCGCATTCATCTTTATTTTGTCTGTACTACTCACACGAATGATCACGAACAAGCTCTATTATAATATTCATGAATTGAAGCGGTATATTATGCAGACTGACACGCAAAACTGGGACACGGAACTGGTATTGGAAACAGAAGATGCCGATATTCAAGAATTGGCTTCATCATTTTCCTCTATGAAATACAATCTAAAACAGAAGGATTTGGCACAGCAGTCCATGTTGAGGTATATTTCCCATGAACTAAAGACACCGATTATGATTATATCCAGTTATGCCGAGTCTGCAAGAGACGGAATTTATCCGAAGGGAACTATAGACGAAACACTAGAAACCATTACCAAGCAAACGGCTAGAATTGAAAATAGAGTAGAGGATTTATTATTCATTGCGAAGTCAAATGCTGAGGACCTTCAGAATGGTCAAGATATCCAGCTTGTTCAATTGGATGAACTGATTGAACAGGTCGCCCAAGATCTAAACGTATATGCATCCGGTTTAACGGTCGACTTGCAACTTGCTAAGCAGTTGACAGTGATTGGTTATCAGCATGAAATAGAAATTCTAATCGAAAATATGCTGAACAACCAAATGAAATATGCAAAATCTCTACTGATGATCCGTTGTGTAAAGGAAGATGGTAAAGCTGTGCTTTATTTTCATAACGATGGACAAGCTATTGACTCTTCGCTTAAAGATGAACTATTTACTCCGTTTACAAAAGGCAAGACCGGAGCGCATGGTCTAGGTCTCTCAATTGTTAAAGAGATTGCAGAGAAGCATCAAGGATCGATCGAGTTGTTGAAGCAGTCAAGTGGAGTCACATTTAAAATTATTATAAGAAATTGCATATGAAGTTGTAGAAAAGAGCTGATGGTTTATGTACAGCTCTTTTCTGCATTTTACTAAATTGATCTCTTTCAATCTACTCATCTACTAATGTTAGATAAGCCGCCAGCGTCGTAATCGCTTGACCGAATAAGGCAATAGATTCACCGAGCAATGCTAATTTCGCGATTTGTTTTTCACTCTCACGCATAGGAACCCCTTCTAAGTCATTTAATGGAGTTATAATGAAGTCTTTATTCTCGTTCTAGTGTGTAAACAAACAAAAAAGAGGTCTAACTAGGTTGGAGTTTTGCATAGAAATGATAATACTGTAAAAAGGAGAGTGTTCTATATGTACAACGAACAAGAAACACGAACGATTACTGTATTTGGTGAAGGCGCAGTGAAGGTCTCGCCTACTACGGTTCATATTGTATTATCTGTTACATCAAGAGGAGCGGAACTCGAGGAGATCCAGCAAGAAAATGCTAGACGTATGAATCAAGTGGTACAGTCGCTTCAAAAAGCGGGAATTTCGGAATCGTCTATTCAAACGATTGATTTTCAAATTCGTCCAGTCTATGAATATGTTAATGGGGAACAGCGCTTTCAAGGTTATGAAGTGATTAATTCTATCCGCATTACAAGTAACGAACTTTCACGAACAGGTGAACTCGTCGATCTTGCGGTCAAAAACGGTGCGAATCAAATCGGCTCAATTGAATTCACGATGCCCGATCAAGATGAACAATATCAGCAAGCCTTGGTACTAGCCTTGCAAGATGCAGAAACGAAAATGATTACGATTGGGACTTCGTTGAAACTACAGAATCGACCTATTCCTTTGAAGATTGAAGAACAGCATACATCTCAACCGGTAGCGTTCCGCGCAATGGCCTTAGCAGATACCAGCAGAACATCAATTGAGTCTGGAACGATTACAATCAGCGCAAGTTTGCAAGTGAAGTATCAAATCATTTAACTGTATAGTTTAGTATATCAATTGGTAGTCGGCTACTATGATGAGAAAACTTTCAGAGCGAGTTATACGAAAATAAAAAGGGTTCGATGTATAAACATACCCAATTCATCATTGAAACGGATCGAGTAGCAGGTAGTCATACTGATGGGAAAACTTAGAGAAACTACTGTGCGGCCAAACATTTTCGAAGTGGATCAACCGAAGTGGTATGTAGTGAATAAATCGTTAGTGTAATTGCTTAATGTCATTCTTAGCGTCAAGGTGGAATCGGTTTAGAGTGCTGTGCTATAGTGAAAGTAACAAAGCAGGCAGGTGAGTACAGTGCAAAAGAAGCGTAGACAAGTCATTAGAAAAGGGAATGTAGTCGTCTTTCCTGGAACACTTGAACGTCTTCATCGAGAAGGTAGACAGGCAATGGAGCGTGATCTTCATGAAGAAGCGGTCCAGAATTTCGAATCTGTATTGGAAATTGACCCCGAAGACTACACAGTTTTCGATGGTCTTGCCATTTCTTTATATGAAATGAAAGAGTATGGACGAGCGAAAGAATTCGCCCTTTTAGCTATGCAAAACCAAGCGGGCGATTACATAGAATTACTGGAGCTTTATCTTTCAATTTCAATCCAATTACAACAATACGATGAGGTAGAGCTGACGATACAAGGTTTGTTAGAGAAAGAGATCATTCCGGAACATAGCTTGCAGAAGTTTCAATACTTGCGGGAATTGAATAGTCGATTATCCGATCGTTATGAAGAACCTTCTATAGAGGAGCCTTCTATTACAAGCGAGCAATTTCAACAGATGGGATCGATGGAGCAACAGGAATTCTTATTATCGTTACAACATCAGAAATTACAGCCGTATATTCCGTTGCTGGTAGATGTAATTGAAACAGAGGATATGTTACCAGTAGTCAAGACGTATGCATTAATGTTATTGCAACAAACGGGATATCAAGAATCTTTAGCTGTTCGAAAATATCACTTTGAGACTGAAGCCAATCCATCGAGACTCGTGTCACCTGAAGAAGATCAATTTATCGGGGAAGTACAGTTTCTTGCGAAAGCACAATTCGAGAAAGATCCAACAGCTAGTGAACTGGTTGTTAATCTGATTCTTAAGTACAGTGTCTTGCTGTTTCCGTTCCACTGGGGACCTTATACAGCGGAAGAGGTGGCGGGCGCTTACGTCGCATATACAAAGCAGTTATTGTATGGCAAGGAGACAGAGGAAACGTCATTGCTGTCGTTCATACGTTCGGTGGATGAAGAAATGGAAAGCTGACAGTGATTAATTCTTGAAAGATGAATAGACTATGTTATACTAAAATGGTTGTCAACTGCTTATCTGCATTCAGTAACGTTGTTGCTTGTAATAGGCACAACAAAATGAGCTGATTCAGGTAAAGCCTTCAAAGAGTGTCGAAGATTTTTTAGGATGTACAGAAAAAATTCAGATACAATCATGCGAAGGTATAATTGATTAAAATAAAAATAAAAGTATTGCAAATGATTTGGAGGTCATACATATGACAGTTAAATGGGAAAAATTAGAAGGTAGCGAAGGGAAACTTACGTTTGAAGTTTCTGTAGATCGTTTCAACGAAGCGTTGGATGAAGCGTTCAAAAAAGTAGTAAAGAAAGTACAGGCACCAGGTTTCCGTAAAGGGAAAATGCCACGCAAAATGTTCAATAAAATGTACGGTGAAGAATCACTTTACAACGATGCTATCGATATCGTACTACCTGGAGCATACTCTGCTGCAGTAGATGAAGCGGACGTAGATCCAATCGCAGCTCCTGAAATCGACATCGAAAAGCTAGAAAAAGGCGAACCAGTTGTCTTCACTGCAATCGTAGCGCTTAAGCCTGAAGTAAAGCTTGGAGAATACAAAGGTCTTGAAGTAACTCGTCAAGCAGTTGAAGTAACAGACGAAGAGGTAGACGCACAACTTGAACAACGTGCTGAAGCACTAGCAGAAATGGTAGTCAAAGAAGACGGCGTTGTTGAAAATGGCGATACAGCTACAATCGATTTCGAAGGATTCGCTGATGGCGAAGCATTCGAAGGTGGACAGTCAGATAACTATGAACTTGAAGTAGGTTCTGGTTCATTTATTCCAGGATTTGAAGAGCAAGTAGTGGGCATGAAAACAGGAGAAGAAAAAGAAGTTGAAATCACTTTCCCTGAAGAATATCACGCTGCTGAATTAGCTGGAAAGCCTGCTACATTCAAAGTGAAAGTTAACGAAATCAAGTCTAAAGAAGTTCCTGAACTTGATGATGAGTTAGCAAAAGAAATCGACGAGAGTGTATCTTCAGTAGAAGAGCTACGCACGAAGTTGAAAGAAGAAGCTGAAGAAGTGAAAAAGAATGATTCTGAAACAGCTCTTCGTGACGATTTAGTAGAACAAGCTGCAAGCAACGCTGAAATGGAAATTCCACAAGCGATGATCGATTCAGAAACGGATCGTATGATGCAGGACTTCGAACAACGTCTACAAATGCAAGGCATGAACTTGGATCTTTACTTCCAGTTCTCTGGTCAAGACGAGCAAACACTTCGCGACCAAATGAAAGACGATGCACTAAGCCGCGTACGTGTTTCATTAACACTTGAAGCAATTGGTGCTGCTGAAGAAGTAGAAGTTCCTGAAGAAGAAGTAAATGCTGAACTTGAAAAAATGTCAGAGCAATTCGGTATGGACGTTGAGCAAATCAAGACTACTCTTGGTGGCACATCTGTACTTGAAAACGATCTTCGTTTCAATAAAACAGTACAACTACTTGTTGACAGTGCAAAAATCATCGACTAATCTTTTTATATGAACGTAACAAGGTACGGTTTGTCCGTACCTTGTTTTTCTTAAATAATAGAACTTCATGTATAGACTTTCGGAAACTCCATAAGCTAGATCATAAATAACGATACATATCCGGCTGGTTGTTATCGGTCATTAAGTTCTAAATAGTTGATTAAGTCATGGTAATCTTGTAGTATATTCACTTGAATAGGGGTGAGCATAATGTTCAAATTTAATGATGAAAACGATAACCTGAGCTGTTCTTTTTGCGGGAAATCTCAAGAGCAAGTCCGCAAACTAGTAGCAGGTCAAGGTGTTTATATTTGTGATGAATGCGTTGAACTTTGTGCGGAAATCGTGGAAGAGGAAGTCGGTCTTGAAGAAGGCTTCGAGCTAAAAGACGTTCCAAAACCAAGAGAAATCCAAGGTATCCTCGATGATTATATCATCGGGCAAGATCGCGCAAAGAAATCACTCGCAGTAGCGGTATACAATCATTACAAACGGGTAAATTCAGGCAGTAAAATTGATGAAGTCGAGCTGGCTAAATCCAATATCGTCTTAATCGGCCCAACTGGTAGCGGTAAAACATTACTCGCGCAAACGTTGGCTCGTATTTTGGATGTACCATTCGCGATTGCAGATGCGACTTCATTAACTGAAGCGGGCTACGTTGGGGAAGACGTAGAGAATATTCTCTTGAAATTGATTCAAGCAGCGGACTTCGATATCGATAAAGCTGAAAAGGGAATCATTTACATTGATGAAATCGACAAAGTGGCTCGTAAATCTGAGAACGCGTCGATTACTCGTGATGTATCCGGTGAAGGTGTGCAACAAGCCTTGCTGAAAATTCTTGAAGGAACGGTTGCGAGCGTACCACCACAAGGCGGTCGTAAGCATCCTCATCAAGAATTCCTGCAAATCGATACAACGAATATCTTATTCGTTGTAGGTGGAGCATTTGACGGCATCGAAGATATCGTTAAACGCCGTATCGGACGTAAAGTCATCGGTTTCGGTTCTGAATCCAAGCAAGAAATCAATGAAGAAGAGAGCTTATTGTCTAAGTTGATTCCTGAGGATCTTCAGTCATACGGTTTAATTCCAGAATTCATCGGTCGTTTGCCGGTTATCGCAACACTCGATACATTAGATGCGGATACATTGTATCAAATTCTAACTGAGCCGAAAAATGCGATCGTCAAACAATACCAGAAGATGGTTGAACTGGATGATGTAGAACTTCAATTTGAAGATGATGCATTAATTGAAATCGCGAAAGAAGCGATTGCTCGTAAGACGGGTGCACGTGGACTTCGTTCGATTATCGAAAACATTATGTTAGATGTAATGTACGATCTTCCTTCACTTGAAGAAGTGAAAAAGTGTATCATTACGAAGGACTCTGTTCTTGGTAAGTCTACTCCGATCTTGTATAGAGAAGACGGATCTGTATACGAATCAGATAACGAAAAAAATACCGCATAACGCCGAAAAGGCAAAAAGGCCGGCTCCACCGATGCGTATCCTATACGTTCGGCAGTCGGCTTTTTGTTACATAAGATTTCATTTGAGCACTACACATACATAGACATAATTTATTTGGAGGTGGCTTATCATGCCGACGATTCAAAAACAGAACATCCCATTATTGCCACTTCGCGGAGTGATTGTTTATCCGACGATGCTTTTACATATTGATGTTGGCCGAGAACGCTCAATTTTCGCGATTGAACATTCATTGGCAGGTGATCATCAGGTTTTCCTTGCGACCCAAAAAGATTTAAGTTTAGAAAACCCGGAAAAAGATGATTTACATGAAATAGGTACTCTGGCGAACATCAAATCCATGACTCAATTACCGAATGGTACGTATCGCGTATTAATCGAGGGCATACATAGAGCAAAGTGGAGCAGTTATCAGGAAGCTGATCTATATCCAGTTGTCAATGTTACATGTTACGAAGAGAGCGATGAAAAAGACGCGGAAGCAGAAGCATTGATGCGTTCACTTGTAGCTCAGTTCAAACGATATGCGAAGAATAGCAAACGTATTTCCGACGAAACACTGGAGACAGTTGAAAGCATTCAAGAACCGGGTAGATTAGCTGACATGATCGCATCGAACTTACCATTAAAATTAACAGCTAAACAAGAAGTGCTTGAAATTCTGGATGTACCTGAGCGTTTGGAATGGCTAATCAGTAGAATGTACAATGAACAGGAAATCATGGAGCTTGAACAAAAAATTAATGAACGTGTAAAAGAAGCAATGGAACGCACGCAAAAAGAGTTTTACTTACGTGAACAGTTAAAAGCAATTCAAACCGAACTAGGCGATAAAGATGGTAAAGGTCTCGAAGTGTCTGAGCTGAAGAAGAAAATTGAGGAAGCTAATATGCCACAATCAGTTAGAGAGACTGCTGAGCGTGAATTGGAACGGTATGAAAAAATTCCTTCCGTTTCAGCTGAAAGTGGTATCATTCGCAATTACATCGAGTGGCTCATTATGCTGCCATGGACGCATGCGACAGAAGACCAGTTAGATTTGTCTCGTTCAGAAGAGATATTGAACCGTGACCATGAAGGTTTAGAAAACGTTAAAGAACGAATTTTAGAGTATCTCGCTGTACGTCAGATGACAAATTCTCTGCGAGGACCAATTCTATGCCTAGATGGTCCTCCAGGAGTCGGAAAAACTTCGTTAGCTCGTTCTATCGCTGAGTCTTTAGGACGTGAATTTGTTCGTCTGTCACTAGGTGGTGTTCGTGATGAATCTGAAATCCGTGGTCATCGTCGGACGTATGTAGGCGCGATGCCTGGGCGTATTATTCAAAGTATGAAAAAGGCAGGCACTATCAATCCGGTCTTCCTACTTGATGAAATTGATAAAATGTCGAATGATTTCCGAGGAGATCCGTCGTCTGCTATGCTGGAAGTACTGGATCCTGAACAAAACAGCAATTTCAGTGATCATTATATAGAAGAGCCGTATGATCTTTCGAGTGTATTATTCATTGCAACTTCGAATGATTTAGGGTCTATTCCTGGGCCGTTGCGTGATCGTATGGAAATTATTTCGATTCCTGGTTATACAGAACAGGAAAAACAATCGATTGCTATTAATCATTTGATTCCGAAACAGATGAAGGAACATGGCCTGAAGAAATCGCAACTACGTTTCCAGGATGAAGCAGTACTGGAAGTCGTACGATACTATACACGTGAAGCTGGAGTGCGCTCACTTGAGCGAGAAATCGCCAGCATTTGTCGTAAAGCTGCGCGTCAAATTTTGGCGGGCGATAAGAAAAGCCTGACAGTCAGTCCGAAGTCTTTAGAAGCCTTACTTGGTAAAAAGCGTTTCCGGTTTGGACAGGCAGAAACGGTCAATCAAGTAGGTATGGCCACTGGACTTGCTTATACGTCAGTCGGTGGAGATACATTGCAAATTGAGGTTTCATTATCTCCAGGTAAAGGTAAGTTATTGCTAACAGGTAAACTTGGGGATGTCATGAAGGAATCAGCACAAACGGCATTATCCTATGTGCGTTCTAAAGCCATGACATTTAATATAGATCCTGATTTTCATGAAAAGTGGGATATTCATATTCACGTTCCGGAAGGTGCTACACCTAAAGACGGACCTTCCGCCGGTATAACGATCGTAACGGCACTAGTATCCGCATTGACGGAACGTCCGATACGCCGTGAAGTTGGTATGACAGGAGAAGTGACCTTACGTGGGCGTGTGTTGCCAATTGGTGGACTGAAACAAAAAACGCTTAGTGCTCACCGTGCAGGATTGCGCACGATCATCATCCCGTCAGATAACGAACGTGATTTGGATGATATTCCAGATAGTGTAAGAAAAGAATTAACATTTAAACTCGTGTCGGATGCTCATGAAGTACTCGATATCGCTTTGGAGGAAAAGAAATGAAAGTCCATAACGTTGAAATGATTATGAGTGCGGTTAGACCTGAACAATATCCAACAGAAGGTTATCCTGAATTTGCGTTAGCCGGTCGTTCGAATGTAGGGAAATCTTCCTTCATTAATAAAATGATTGGACGCAAAAGCTTGGCTCGTACATCTTCAAAACCAGGGAAGACCCAAACGCTCAATTTCTATAAAATTGAAGAAAAATTATTTTTCGTAGACGTACCAGGGTATGGCTATGCGAAAGTGTCGAAAACAGAAAAAGAAAAATGGGGCGGTATGATCGAACAATACATTACATCACGCGAAGAATTGCGTGCGGTAGTGCAGATTGTCGATTTACGTCATCCACCGACAAAAGACGACTGCATGATGCACGATTTCCTTTCTCATTATAATATCCCGACAATAGTCGTTGCGACAAAAGCGGATAAAATACCTAAAGGTAAATGGGAAAAGCATAAGAAAGTCGTTCGCACAACATTTAACATGGAAATACATGAGCCGCTCATACTGTTTTCATCTGAAAAGGGAATGGGTATGGATGAGGCATGGCGTGAAATTGAAAGCCGCATGTAAATAACGTGTGATTTTTGATGGAATTGCTACATTATGACTTCAAACGATGTTCACAATTTGCATTCCGACTAAAGCGCTATGTATGTTATAATGAATGTAAGAAAAAGATTCCGAAAGGTGTGAGCACCTAATGTATACAGTCGTTGTCGGTGTTAACCACCGAACCGCCCCTGTCGAAATTAGAGAGAAGCTATCATTCGTCGAGGCTGATTTACCACAAGCGATGCAAACATTGCAACAGCAAAAGAGCATCTTGGAAAACATCATTATTTCTACTTGTAACCGCACCGAGATTTACGCGGTGGTGGATCAGATTCATACTGGACGATATTATATAAAAAAATTCCTTGCTGATTGGTTTTCTATTCCTATGGAGGAATTCTCCAGTCATTTGATTATTCATGAAGAAGATGGTGCAGTGGAACATTTATTACGTGTAACTGCAGGCATTGATTCCATGGTACTTGGTGAAACGCAAATTTTAGGACAAGTTCGCAGTAGTTTTTTTGCTGCACAAAATATTGGTACAACAGGTACCGTATTCAATGAATTGTTCAAACAAGCGATTACGACAGCAAAAAGAGCGCATACGGACACTGCAATTGGAGAAAATGCCGTGTCAGTTTCCTATGCAGCAGTAGAACTTGGGAGAAAGATTTTCGGTTCTCTCAAGGATAAGCATATTGCCATTCTTGGAGCCGGTACGATGGGTGAATTAGCAGTCAAGAACTTGCAAGGAAGCGGTGTTGGGAAGATTACTGTGATCAACCGGACATTCTCTAAGGCAGAAATTCTAGCGGCGAAATTTAATGGTGAAGCGAAATCTATGCAAGAGTTGCAGTGTTTGTTACTCGAAGCAGATATTTTGATCAGTTCAACAGGAGCTACTGAATATGTCATCGATTATGAATTGATGGATTTTGTAGAGAGACTTCGTAAAGGCAAGCCACTATTTATGGTGGATATTGCTGTGCCACGTGACCTCGATCCAAAAATTGGTGAACTGAGTAGTGTATTCTTGTATGATATTGATGATTTGCAAGGCATTGTTGAAGCAAACTTAGCTGAGCGTAAGCGTGCAGCTGATGAGATCGGTTTGATGATCGAACAAGAAGTTGTTGCATTTAAAGAATGGTTAACAACACTAGGTGTCGTGCCGATGATTTCTGCTTTGCGTAAAAAGGCAAGTCGTATTCAGAGTGAAACGATGGCTAGCATCGAAAATAAGATGCCTGATTTAACAGAACGTGAAAAGAAAGTTCTGAACAAGCATACAAAGTCGATTATTAATCAATTATTAAAAGAACCTATTTTACAGGCTAAAGAATTATCTACTGATAAAAAAGCAGCAGAGAAACTCGCACTTTTTGAACAAATCTTTGGGATCTCAGAAGATGTTGTAACAGAAAAGGAACAGCTGGCATTACAGGCAAAAGAGCGTCTTCAAAAACGGGCTGATCAAAAATCAGACGTAGTTGATGTGACGAACTTAAATTATCAACACTAATCCCAGGTGGTTCTGTATCTGTCTTTCACAAGAACGATACAGGGCCACTTTTTTATTGCGGTTAAATAAGCAGTAAATGGATAACTGTTCATATCAATAGTAGAAAGATGCTTACTATGGATGCAATTATTTGCAGTAACACCCTCTCATTTGAGACAATGTAGACGAACACTCCTTACTAGCAAAAGAGAGGTTTTCGCTTGAAAGGCAGAGAATAGCATATGGTTGATTTAACCGTCGCAAGACTTCAGGAATTCATGATTGTCCTTTATGCCCTCGGTCTTGTTTTCTACTTTATTGATTACTTGAAGAAGTCAAAAGCTGTCCAACGTACTGCTTTTTGGCTCATCGTTACCGTATGGGTTACACAAACCGCGATTTTATCACTTTATATTATTCAGATGAAACGCTTTCCAGTATTATCGCTAGTTGAAGGAATTTATTTTTATGTATGGTTGCTGGTTACATTATCTATTGTGTTCCAGTTGATTTATAAAGTGAACTTTATGGTGTTTTTCACAAATATCATTGGTTTTGCATTTTTAATGATTCATGTCTTTTCCAATTTGAAATACACAGCGTCCACAGTAGGTGATTCGCTCATTTCAGAAGTACTATTTGTTCACATTACGTCAGCAATCCTCTCGTATGCAGTGTTCGCATTAGCATTTGTTTTTGCGGTATTATATTTGATTGTCTATAACGTATTAAAAAGTAAGAAGTTTGGAAAGCGCTTTTCCAGTCTACCCAATTTACATCAGACGATGACGGGAATGAAAATGTCGATCTATACCGGTATTCCGATTTTATTCGTCAGTTTGTTATTTGGTGTTCAGTGGGCGTATGTAGCGCTTGAAGATTGGTCTCCGTTTGATGTGAAAATTATGGGATCATTTGCAGTATTACTCATCTATTCTTCGGTTATTTATTTCAATTATAAGGGAAAGCTTCAATCAGTGGAGTTTGCCTGGATGACGATATTTGCATTTCTCTTAACGGTCATTAATTTCTTTTTAGGCAGTACGCTGTCACAATTTCATTTATGGATATAAGAAAGGGAGAGTTTTGTGAGAAAAATTATTGTAGGTTCACGCAGAAGTAAACTAGCTTTAACTCAAACGAAGTGGTTCATCGAACAAATGAAGCAGGCGGGTGCACCTTTTGAGTTTGAAGTAAAAGAGATTGTGACGAAAGGCGATCAAATCTTGGACGTCATGTTGTCAAAAGTTGGCGGTAAAGGGTTATTTGTAAAAGAAATTCAACAAGCTTTATTTGATAAAGAAATTGATTTTGCCGTACATAGCATGAAAGATATGCCAGCGGTAATTCCTGACGGTTTGACAGTCGGCTGTATTCCTAAACGTGTAGATCCACGTGATGCGTACATCGCAAACGACCATGTGCGTTTCATGGACTTACCGATCGGAGCGGTTGTCGGTACATCCAGTCTTCGTCGCAGTTCACAGTTATTGCTGTTACGTCCGGATATTGAAATTAAGTGGATTCGCGGCAATATTGATACACGCCTACGTAAGCTTCAAGATGGTGAATATGATGCAATTCTCTTAGCGGCAGCAGGACTTAAGCGTATGGGCTGGGATGACAATATCGTCACAGAACACCTATCGCTTGAAGATTGTATTCCAGCAGTAGGACAAGGTGCATTAGCGATTGAATGTCGTGAAGACGATACAGAATTACTAAATGAACTAGCGAAATTAACAGATAAGAATACTTGGATTGAACTACAGGCTGAGCGTACATTCCTTAATGAAATGGATGGTTCTTGCCAAGTGCCAATCGGTGGATTTGCAACGTTTGATGGTAATGAAGTGGAAATGACTGGCTTCATCGCTTCTCCGGATGCAGTTCAAGTGTTCCGTGAAACTGTGAAAGGAACAGATCCTGTTGCAGTCGGTAAAGAAGTCAGTAGAATTTTACGCGACCAAGGTGCTGCTGAAGTAATCGAGAAAGTGAAGGCGGATATGGATGCGTAACGCATTACCGTTAGCAGGAGAAACGGTTATTTTCACCGGAACACCAAAATCTGCGGAAGCTGCCGAACTTGTGAAAAGTTACGGTGGCATTCCGGTTTCGATTCCGCTTATTGAAGTCGGAGAAATACAGAAGAAGGCTGATCAGCAAAAATTGCAACAAGCAATGAAGGCTGATTGGCTCATTTTTACGAGCCAATCGGCAGTTGCTGCGTTCCGCGCCAAGATGTTGCGGTTCAATGTAACGGCTGATACGTTCAACGGAAAAGTTGCCGCGGTCGGAACTCGAACAGCGGCTGCGTTAGATAAACTTGGCTTTGCCGTGTCTTTCATTCCGAGCGTTTTTAGTGCAGATGTTTTCGTCAAACAGTTTAATCCAAAAAAGTCAGAACGATTACATGTAGTCTTTTTGAAAGGCACTCTCGCGGGCAGTTTGATTCGTGAAGAGTTGCCGTTTCATGTATCGGAATGGACAGTCTATGAGACCAAGAGTGCAACGAGTGAAATAGATAAATTGAGTCGTTTTATACTCCATAAAAATCAGGTGTCTGTTTTGTTCGCAAGCCCATCGGCGGTTGAAGTATTCTCTTCACGTATTGCGCCGAAAACAACGTGGTTCGGCTTTACAGTTTGCGCAATTGGACATGTTACGGAACGTGCGTTATTAAAAGTAGGCGCGCCCGTTCACGTCAAACCTGAAACGTATACATTAGTCGAGCTAGTTCATGAACTGGCCAAACGAAAGGGAGAATTCAAGTGAATCCAATAGAATTTAAGCGTCATCGTAGACTTCGTACACATCCTACCGTTCGAGCGATGGTAAGAGAGACAGAAATTAAAGCAGCGGATTTCATTTATCCTATCTTTGTTACAGAAGGCGAGAACGTACGTAATCCAATTGCTTCTATGCCAGGAGTAGATCAGTTTTCAATTGATTTATTATTGAAAGAAACAGATGAAGTAGTTGAGTTAGGTATTTCTTCTATTATTTTATTTGGTATACCTTCCGAAAAGGATGCAACTGGTTCTGAAGCGTATGACGATGAAGGAATCATTCAGCGTGCAACACGCGCAGTGAAGGAACGTCATCCACAATTAGTCGTAGTAGCAGATACTTGCCTATGTGAGTACACAGACCACGGTCACTGTGGCGTTATTCATGACAATGATGTAGATAATGATGCAAGTCTCGTATTGCTTGCGAAGACAGCAGTCAGCCAAGCGAAAGCTGGAGCGGATATTATTGCACCATCAAATATGATGGACGGCTTTGTGGCAGTTATTCGTCAAGCGTTAGATGATGCAGGATTCCAAAACATTCCGATCATGTCGTATGCGGTTAAATATGCTTCTGCTTATTACGGTCCATTCCGTGAAGCAGCGCAATCTACACCACAATTTGGTGATCGTAAAACGTATCAAATGGATCCAGCAAATCGTATGGAAGCAATGCGTGAAGCGGAATCCGATATTCTTGAAGGCGCGGATTTCTTAATTGTTAAGCCGGCATTGTCTTACCTAGATATCATTCGCGATGTGAAGAATCATGTGCTATTGCCTGTCGTAGCGTATAACGTCAGTGGGGAATACGCAATGGTTAAAGCAGCAGCGTTAAATGGCTGGGTAGACGAGAAGAAAATTGTATTAGAAACGTTAACAAGTATGAAGCGTGCAGGCGCAGATATCATCATGACGTATCATGCAAAAGATGCTGCTCGCTGGTTGGAGGAGAAGTAATATGGGACAAAAAACAAATACGAACTCTAAAGAGGCTTTCAAAAAAGCCGTTGATTTAATGCCGGGTGGGGTCAACTCACCAGTTCGTGCATTCAAATCAGTCAATATGGATCCGATCTTTATGGAAAGTGGTAAAGGTGCGATTATTAAAGATATCGATGGCAATGAATATATTGACTATGTTCTATCTTGGGGTCCTCTAATCCTAGGACACACACACCCTGACGTAGTATCTGCAATTCAAAAAGTAGCTGAAACAGGTACAAGTTTCGGAGCGCCTACTCTTCTTGAAAATGAATTGGCAGAGCTTGTGATCGACCGTGTACCATCCATTGAAATGGTGCGTATGGTATCTTCAGGTACGGAAGCGACGATGAGTGCACTTCGATTAGCACGTGGCTATACGAAGCGTAATAAAATCCTTAAATTCGAAGGTTGCTATCACGGACATGCGGATTCTTTGCTTATTAAAGCGGGATCGGGTGTCGCTACATTAGGTTTACCTGATAGCCCTGGAGTGCCTGAATCGATTGCGCAAAACACTCTTACGGTTCCATATAACGACCTGGAAAGTGTTAAATTAGCTATTAAAGAGTACGGAGACGACCTTGCTGCGATTATTGTAGAACCTGTTGCAGGAAACATGGGTGTTGTAGGACCGGATAACGGCTTCCTTAAAGGCTTACGTGATTTGACCGAAGAAAACGGTTCATTACTCATCTTTGATGAAGTCATGACTGGATTCCGTGTGGGTTATAAATGCGCACAAGGTCATTTCAACATCAAACCGGACATTACATGTCTAGGTAAAGTAATCGGTGGCGGACTCCCTGTAGGAGCGTATGGCGGTTCACGCAAGATTATGGAGCATGTAGCGCCGGCGGGAACTATTTATCAAGCGGGTACATTGTCTGGTAACCCATTAGCCATGACAGCTGGTATCGAAACGTTGAGAAAGTTGACACCGAAAACATACGAACACTTCATCAAACTTGGCGATCAGTTGGAAGAAGGTTTCCGCGCAGCAGCGAAAGCTAATAATATTCCACATACCGTCAATCGAGCAGGTTCTATGATTGGTTTCTTCTTTACAGACGAACGCGTCAATAACTATGATAAAGCGAAAACATCCGATTTGGAACTGTTCGCAGAATATTACCGTCTGATGGCGGAAGAAGGTATTTTCTTACCACCTTCCCAATTCGAAGGTATGTTCTTGTCAGCAGCACACACAGAAGAGCATATTGCGAAAACTGTGGAAGCATTCCATACGGTATTTGAGAAGTTAAAACGATAATTATGAAGCGCCAGGCAAATTTATTTGCTTGGCGCTTTTTTATGTCCATTATTTTAGGGGGGATGGCAGGGTTACGATTACTTCCATTATAATCTACACTATACTTCACTTCTAAACTCCTCCATTTCTTCATATAGTAGCCTGAGTTAAGAAAAGGAGTGAAGCGAAAATGACGACGCATCAATGGACATTGCAAGAGTCTTTTTATTTCCCTGCTGAGTACGGGGCATTTGCTGAATCGGCTGAGGTAAAGGTGACGCCAGGGTTTACGGAAGAGCGTACGGAGGAAGCGATCCGCTTGCAAGGGATCTATCATATCGCGGCAAACGTTGTATTTGATGCAGACAAGCAAGTGGAATTGGCAACTGAAGATGCATTAGTTATTAATGACGTGGAAGTAGAAAACAATAAAGGGTATTTTGAGTATGCTGTGCCTCTGAATGTTGATCTGCCAGTAGAACTCGATGGAGACTTGCAACTTGAAGTGCGGGATATTAAAACTGCAACACAGGAAGACGGAGGATTGAAGCTCGAGTGGACTGTTCATTTGAAACAGGATAAGCCTGTACAAGAAGTGGTCGTTATTGAAGAAGAACCCGCTGCGCCAGAGTTCGTAGCTGCATCGACATCTCATATGGAGTTTCTTGCAAATGCGGATCGTGCGATAGAGCAAGTAACTAATGAAATGGAAGACTTTCTCCTATACATCGCCGAGATGGATGACGATGTAACGAGAAAGATCTTCCATTCAAATAATGTTTTTGTAGAAGCAGAAGGACAAAGCAGCGAGTAAGCAAAATACTAAAAAGTCGCCAGTGGTCGGGACTAAAAGTAACCGAATCAATTGAAAAACGGTTAACGGAATAATACAGCCTTTACAATAAAATCTCGTTTTTCGAAGCCATGGCGGTAACAAGTAGGGATTATATCCTCTTCGCATCGTTCACCATCCTTTCTCTATAGACTACTATTCAGTTGACGGACGCTACATGTTTCGCTTATAATAATGGGTATATGAATATAAATGCGAAGAGTAGGAAAGTACATGTGAACCGTTTTCTTTAGAGAGGGTGCGATTGGTGGAACGTACCTGGAAACAACATATGGAAGTCCCCTATGAGCAGTTTCTGTGAAATTATAGTAGCAGAATCCGGTGAAGACCGTTACCAAATCATGAAGATGTAATGCTTTTTAGCGTTCATAAATAAAGGTGGTACCACGAGCTCCTTCGTCCTTTTACCGGGATGAGTGGGGCTTTTTTGTATCCCTTTTTATTTGAAGGAGGAACTGAAATGACTGATGAATTGACGATGCCGACTAAATACGATCCGCAAGCAGTTGAAAAAGGACGTTATGAATGGTGGCTGGAAGGTAAGTATTTTGAGTCAGATGTAAAGAGTGAAAAAGAACCGTATACGATTGTGATACCACCACCGAACGTTACAGGTAAGCTTCACTTAGGGCACGCTTGGGATACAACATTACAAGATATGCTCATCCGCATGAAACGTATGCAAGGGTATGACGCATTGTGGTTGCCTGGAATGGACCATGCTGGAATTGCGACACAAGCTAGAGTAGAGGAAAAACTTCGTGCTGAAGGCAAAACACGCAATGATCTGGGTCGCGAAAAATTCATACAGGAAACATGGAAATGGAAAGAAGAATACGCGAGCCATATCCGCGCACAATGGGCGAAACTTGGTCTAGCCCTCGATTACTCACAAGAGCGTTTTACGTTAGATGAAGGATTATCAAAAGCAGTAAATGAAGTATTCGTTAAATTGTATGAGAAAAAGCTTATCTACCGTGGCGAATATATTATCAACTGGGATCCTGCAACGAAAACAGCGATATCTGATATTGAGGTTATCCATAAAGATGTGCAAGGTGCATTCTATCATATGCGCTACCCGTTGGCAGATGGCACAGGTTCGATTGAAATAGCGACAACACGTCCCGAAACGATGCTTGGTGATACAGCTGTTGCAGTTCACCCGGATGACGAGCGCTATCAGCATTTGATCGGCAAGATGGTCAAATTACCGATCGTGGGACGCGAGATCCCAATCGTAGCGGATGACTACGTCGAAATGGATTTCGGAAGCGGTGCAGTGAAAATTACACCAGCGCATGACCCGAATGACTTTGAAATAGGTAACCGTCATAACTTACCACGTGTGTTGGTGATGAATGAGGACGGTACGATGAATAAATTAGCAGGCAAGTATGAAGGCATGGATCGTTTCGAATGCCGTAAGCAAATCGTCAAAGACTTGCAAGAGATGAATGTACTATTTGAAATTGAAGATCATATGCACTCTGTCGGACACTCGGAACGAAGCGGCGCAGTAGTGGAACCTTACCTTTCTACACAATGGTTCGTCAATATGCAACCACTTGCTGAACAAGCAATCAATCTTCAGAAAAATGAAGAAGAAAAAGTAACGTTTGTACCTGAACGTTTCGAGAAAACATATTTGAGCTGGATGGAAAACGTCCACGACTGGTGTATTTCTCGTCAACTATGGTGGGGTCACCGAATTCCGGCTTGGTATCACAACACAACAGGCGAAATCTATGTGGGTCAAGAAGCACCAGCCGATGAAGAAAACTGGACACAAGACAATGATGTATTGGATACATGGTTCTCATCTGCTCTATGGCCGTTCTCGACTATGGGCTGGCCAGATGTTGACAGCGAAACGTTCAAAAAATATTACCCGACAGATGCCCTTGTTACAGGATATGATATTATCTTCTTTTGGGTGTCCCGCATGATCTTCCAAGCACTTGAATTCACGGAAGAGCGTCCCTTCAAGGATGTCTTGATCCATGGATTAGTACGCGCGGAAGACGGGCGAAAAATGTCTAAATCTCTTGGTAACGGTGTAGATCCAATGGACGTAATCGAACAATACGGTGCAGACGCATTGCGTTACTTCCTAGCAACCGGTTCTTCACCAGGACAAGATCTACGTTACTCTACAGAAAAAGTAGAAGCGATTTGGAACTTTGCCAATAAAATTTGGAATGCTTCCCGTTTCGCCTTAATGAATATGGATGGTATGACGTATGAAGAAATCGATTTGTCAGGTAAGAAATCTGTTGCAGATGCATGGATCTTAACTCGCCTAAATGAAACGATAGAATCAGTAACCAATTTAGCTGATCGTTATGAGTTCGGTGAAATGGGCCGCGCATTATATAACTTCATCTGGGATGATTTCTGTGACTGGTATATCGAAATGGCGAAATTGCCACTATACGGTGAAGATGAAGTAGCCAAAAAAACGACTCGTTCGGTTCTTGCGCATGTTCTTGATCAGACGATGCGTTTATTGCACCCATTAATGCCTTTCATTACTGAAGAAATCTGGCAGAACCTTCCACATGAAGGTGAGTCGATCACAGTAGCGAAGTGGCCTGAAGTAGATGCAACGATGATGGACAAGTCACGTGCTTCGGATATGAAATTGTTGATGGATATTATCAAAGCGGTTCGTAATATTCGTGCGGAAGTGAATACACCGATGAGTCGTAAAGTTGATTTGTATATTTCGGCGAAGGACGAGAAGACGGTGGCGGTACTAGAAGAGAACCGTAATTATCTTGTGCGCTTCTGTAATCCAGAAACATTGACGATTGGTGTGAAGGTGAATGCACCAGGCAAGACGATGTCCGCAGTCGTGACAGGGGCAGAGCTGTATTTGCCACTTGAGGGATTGATTGATATTGAGGAAGAATTGGCTCGCTTGACGAAAGAGCTTGGTAAGTGGCAAGGTGAAGTGAAGCGGGTTCAGGGCAAGTTGTCAAATGAACGTTTTACTGCGAAGGCGCCTGAGTCAGTTGTTGAGGAAGAGCGTGCGAAAGAGAAGGATTATTTGGAGAAATATGCGGCGGTTGAACGTCGTATTGCGGAACTGAAGGAGATTTAAAGATAGTTATAAATAAATCGAAGGCCCATTCGACAGTGTAACGCTGTTGAATGGGCCTTTTTGTAGTTTAGTGGTGGTAAAGTTGAAGCGAAGAGTGGTAAGGATTTACACTTAGCAATGGACGCATTCTTATGGCCCCGTCCGGCGCTTCAAATCTTAAAAATATATTTTCATTATAGTAATCATCAAGTCCGATGGGTATAATTAAAATCACAATATTATGAATTATTAAGGAGAGGGCTATATGAGTTTTTTAGTTCGTGAGATGGTAAGTGAGGATATTGAGAGGGTTCAAGATATTGCTAGGCAGAGTTGGCATGCTACGTATGAAGGCATTATTCCTCGTACGATTCAAGACTGCTTTTTGGATGCAGCTTACGATACTCCTATGATGAATAGGCGTCTACAAACTTCTAATCTATTTGTTGTAGAGGTTGATGATGAAGTGGTGGGCTTTGCTGATTTTTCACAGGTAGATGAAGATGGAAAATCCAAACTGCGCGCTATTTATCTTTATCCTGATCGACAAGGGAAGGGGCTCGGCTCGGCTCTTATACAAAAGGGGATTGAAGTTCTCGGGAAATTGAAAGAACTTATAGTTGAAGTGGAAAAAGACAATATGATTGGGCGGAAATTTTATGAAGCGAAAGGATTTGAGGTCGTTAAAGAATATGATGATAACTTTGACGGTCATACGTTGAAAACGATTCAAATGATTAGGAATCTGTAAGTAGTAAAAGGGGGGTATGGGGTTGAATAGAATACTGTTCATTGCAATAAATATTTTTACTGGTTTATTTGTGCTAATCAACAGTGTAGTGGGCTATGGAATTAGCGGTTTGGGAGAGGATTCTACACATAATATTGCTATACTTGGTTTAATCGTAGTGTGGATAGTTGGCTTAGCTTTTCAGTTAAGCAAAAGGATTCGAGTTTTAGGATTTGTTATCACGTTTATCCCAGCATTGTTTATCTTGTATATTTACTTTACCGCTATGAATATGTAATGCAGAAGTCACATATTGGGGGGCACTATGCGGAAGTTCTTTACTTTATTACTTTTTCTCTGCTTGTCATTTGTATTGGTTGGCTGTACCACTAGTGTTGGACAAAACAAAGGTGGGTATTTGACAAAAAAACAGGTGGTAAAGTTGGACCCAAAAGCGGATTGGCTGAAATTTGAAGGCAAAGTATACAAAAGTAATATCGGTTGGTCTGATATGGGGAAATTCACAAAGGGATCGAAACTAGGGGAAGTTTCAAGGGGGATGGCATCGCATATCCCGATTGGAGCTGAGATTTATGAATCGAAGGAACGGAGCGATATTTTGATTGTTGACTATATGAAGGTAGAGAAACACTATTTACTACAACGGGGTGAGTAGTAATTGAGCGTAATAGGTACTCGGAAAAAGGTATAGCAATGGATGCGAACTAGTTAAAAGGGGGAAATCGAATGTTAATTAAACCGAAGAAATTGCAGCGAGGCGATCAAGTTGCAACGGTGAGTCCATCGTGGGGAGGTGCGGGCGAACCAGAAATCAGATGGAGATATGAGCAAGGAGTAAAGAGATTGGAAGATATATTCGGCTTAACTGTTGTGCAGATGCCAAATAGTTTAAAGGGAGCCGACTTTCTCTATGAAAATCCGAAAGCCCGTGCAGAGGACCTGATGACTGCATTTAAGGATCCGAATATTAAAGGGATCATTGCGAATATCGGAGGAGAAGACAGCATTCGCTTACTTTCATATATCGATTTTAACGTAATACAAGAAAATCCAAAAATCTTCATGGGTTATTCTGACGTTACGGTATCTCATTTGTTTTGTCATAAAGCGGGAATTTCGTCGTTCTACGGACCGGCTATATTAACCGATTTTGCTGAAAATATTGAGATGGATTCCTACACGGTTGAGATGGTGAATCGAACTCTTTTTTCTAATGAAACCATTGGTGAGATCCGACCAGCTGAAAATTGGACAAGCGAACGGTTGGAATGGATTGAGCCTAATAAGGATACGCGACGCACGATGAATCCGAATACTGGATACGAACTACTTCAAGGCTCAGGTACTGTGCAAGGACGATTGATTGGTGGATGTATCGAAGTCTTGGAATTTGCGAAGGGTACGGTAATTTGGCCTGAAGACAAGTATTGGGACAATAGTATAGTATTCTTTGAAACATCTGAAGAGAAGCCCGATCCAAATTTGATTCGCTACTGGTTGAGAAATTATGCAGCACAAGGAATCTTACAGAAAGTGAATGGCATTATTTTCGGTAAACCGAAAGATGAGAAATACTTTGATGAGTATAAAGAAGAAATTCTTCACGTGATGAAAGAATATGGTTTGGAGCATTTGCCTATTTTATATAACTTGAACTTTGGCCATACAGAACCTAAATTTATATAACCGTATGGTGCGTTGGCGGAGATAGATTGTGAACAAAAGATGTTTTCGATTCTCGAAAGTGGCGTTCAGTAAAATAATAGTTAAATGAGGTGTTTCTAATTTTTACAGATCAGCAATTGCGAATGCTCATCAAAGGTGAAGTTATAAGTGGAACCTTTCCTTATAATAGCTATGATGAAAAAGAAATCTTGGCACATATCAATCGACTGTTCTATCGAATCAATCGCATCCACAATGTGCTCTGCGAAGCGGAATGGGATCATTTCGGCAGTGGCTATGCTTCCTTTGTGGAGTATTTTTGTTATCGCAAAGAAGATTGTATTGTTATGGAAGAAAAGAATGGAATACGTGAAATAGAGATAACAGGTATTATACTCGATATAAGTCGCCTAGCACCAGTTGCTATAATGGGAGAAGATGTGAGGCATAGAACCATTCGTATAGAGACGACCGAAGAATTGAGCAGTGGACAAGGTTCAATACTTGATGATCCTATTTCGTTAGCTGTTGGTGAGGAATTGGAAACATTAGCATTTGAATTACAGAATGCTTTAGAGGAATTTGATTACAAGCTATTAGCTACAAAAGAAATGAATGTACCACTATCCTTTAATACAAAAATCCCGACGGTTTATCGGAATGAGCGACAATATCTTGTCTTAGATGCTATCTTTTATTGGGAAGATTAACAACGTGTTTAAACGTAGATCAATAAAATAAATAGGGAGGAACGATATGAAAGTGCAAGTAGTGGACTACAATAATCAATGGCCAGAGATGTTTAAAAAAGAATCTCGAAAGATCGCCAAGGTTTTTGAAGATGAATTAGTACATATTCATCACATCGGCAGTACATCTGTAGAAGGACTACCAGCTAAACCAATAATCGATATAATGCCCGTAGTAAAGACAATTGAAAATGTTGATGCGTTGATTACTCAGATGAATGAAATTGGTTATGAAGCGCTTGGAGAATTTGGAATGAAGGGAAGACGTTATTTTAGAAAAGGTGAACAGCCTCGAACACATCACATCCATGTATTTCAGGATGATAATTTATACGATATTGCTCGTCATTTAGCCGTTAGAGATTATCTTCGCTTTCATCCTGAGGAAAGTAAGCGCTATGGCTCCTTGAAAATGAAACTGGCTGCCAGGTTTCCGGACGACATAGAATCCTATATTGATGGAAAAGATCTGTTTGTGAAGGAATTGGAACGAAAAGCGCTTAGTTGGTATGATGCTAAGAAGTAATATGTAGAAGGGTATCTAGAAAGTAATGAGGTGTTCTGTGAGGTTATTCACGAAGTTAGGAATTATAGTATTTTCAACACTTCTATTAACCGCATGTTTTGGAGAAAATTATGATTTCACCCCTCCAGATGTTACGCTAATGAATAATACGGAATATCCTGATACAGAAGAATTGACTGCGGTCAATATCGAGTGGGATTTAGACAAATTGTATACTAAGAAAACAGATGATATTTTGTCAGTCGCTAGAGATCAGAAAACATTGGTTTACCATAAAGGGCAAGAAATGAGAGTCGTATTTGTTACCCAGGATTTTGCTATCAGGAAGTTGAGCGCCTATGTAACTAAAAATGGGATAAAGACAGAAATCAAGGTAGACGGGGAAGTTTTCAACATGCCTAACGAGAAGGGTGAATATATCATGGTTTTACATCTTCTCGCAGATAGTGGAACGGTAGAATATGTAGGGAATGTGTTAATTGAGTAGTAGAGAATCATTCCTAGTGGTGCTAGTCATCTTAAGAATTGTGAAGCTTAGACTAAAAACCCACCAAACTAGTTTACATAATATTATTATTAGTAAGAGCAGAGAGGAGTTTAGTTATGCAAGCAATTATCGAAATCTTGGGTATTGTCTTACCGATTATAATAGCAGGCCTTATTGTAATATTTGTCATTAAGAGACTGGATCGGAAAATGAAGCAAGGTACGTTGCCTAAGAAAAAATCGAAGAGCGCTCAGACGTTGTTGGATAGTTTGATACCTCTTGGAATGTTGGTTGGTTGTATACTTGGTTTGCTAATCAGTATGATGTCACCTATTTCGTTAGGACTTGCCTTTAGTTTAGGTTCTTCATTTGGTTTATTAGGTGGGTATTTTGCCTATGAGAGTTATGGTAATCAAGAAGAAATGTAAGTGTACGAGACATGATCTAGAAAAGAGGCTTTCGATATGATGAAAAAAGTAGTTTCTGCGTTAGTGGTCGTTCTCTTAATTGAATCGGTAACTTCTAGTAAATCGGCTTCATGACCGAATATAAGGATGAGTTACGTAAGGAGAAAATGAATGATTAAAATCAAATCTACTTCTGAAACTTGTATTATAGTTCTTCATGAAATCTACGGAATCAATCAATTTATGAAAGACGTTTGTGAATCGTTGTCTGAGAAAAACTTCGATGTGATCTGTCCAAATCTGTTACCACAGGAAATACCTTATGAATATTCGCAAGAAGAGTTAGCTTATGAAAACTTTAAGGAACAAGTGGGTTTCGAAAACAGCGCACATAAAGTAAAAGGACTACTAATGGATATAAAAGATCAGTACGCAAGAGTATTGATCCTTGGATTCAGCGTAGGAGCGACAATTGCTTGGTTATGCAGTGAGGATGAGTGTGTGGATGGCATTGTTGGATATTATGGGTCACGAATTCGGGATTATGAAGGGATTCATCCAGCATGCCCGACGTTGTTGTATTTTCCGAATGTCGAGAAGTCATTTGATGTAAATGAAATGCTATTAAAATTAGAGAAGCCGAATGTAGATGTATATATGTATGAAGGGCAGCACGGTTTTAGCGATCCTTATACTTATGCATACAATGAAGAATTGGCTTATATCGCCTGTAAGCAAACGATAAACTTCTTCAGAAGTAATGGAATGAATAGTGTAGAGGGAAGCACTTCATAAAGAGAAGTGCTTTTTGCATTTTAGATATATTGATAATATAAGCCGAACTGAGTATCGTACCATAACAAGGTGCCATGTTTTCGTTTTGGCAGGCGTGTTTGGAAACACCACTCAGGATACTGTTTAATGATTTGAACTTGATCACCAGTAGCGAATGCGATAAAGGATATATAATGTTCTTTTGTCATCGGGTGATCGCTTGAAATAAAACGTTCATTATCCACCTCTTCAATCGTGAGTTTTTCTTCCTCGCTCGCTTTCTTCGCTTCGAGCGCTTCGAGCTTCCTTCCACAGCAAGATATGGTAACATCTCCTGTTGCTAATACAATATTCTGGCAAGACGGGCATACAAAGTACTTTGATTTTTTCATATTTCCTCCTATAAAATCATTAGATAGCAATTCACCATCTAAAATATTTTCAATATTTACACCTAATAGCGTAGATAAACTGGATAAAAGCGTGACATCAGGACAACCGTATCCGCGCTCCCATTTTGAAATGGTGCGATCCGAGATATTCATTTGATCAGCTAATTGTTTCTGTGTGAATCCTTTTTCTTTGCGCAATGTATAGATTACTTCTCCAACTTTACTTGTATCCATCGTTTTCCCTCCTGCTCTCTATATATCATAGGCGTATATCTCACGTGCATCAACAAACGTTCCGTGGAGTTTGTTACACTCATACGTACTAGCATGGTAAAATGACTAGATAATATGAAAAGAACGGTACTGTGGTAGCGAAAGAAAGGTGGAAAGGAATGAAACAGCATTGTTGTGAGGATATGGAGTATCATGCAGATTTCACATGTGATATACACGACGAACCGTTTGATTGTCCGGATCAATTGATTTTATTTGATGAAACAGATCAAGGTTATGGATTGTTAATTCATGATGGGGGTACTTCAAGTATCGGGATTTTTTTTTGCCCTTGGTGTGGGAATGCATTAGTAGAAAGGGGATAGAAAATGAAAAAAGCTTCAAAGGCATGCTGTTATTATTGCGATTCTAGCACTTATGTTTTTCTTGGTCTTATCACTAGTCACGAGTAATTGGAAATTTCTCTTATAGAGTATCGTACCGATTTTTTTATCGCTCATGACGGCGTTCCTAGCAAAAGCCAACGCCAGAGATTAAATAGGTTTCAACTCCCCACTTAAAAGAGACTGTCACAGAGAATCATTGAAGAATGACTTTCTGCGACAGTCTCTTTTGGTTATAACCACAACGTCTCCCCAATAAGCAACTTCTTTAATCGATGTTCATCCAACTGCAATCTGGTCCACTCAGCATTCAGCTTTTCAAGTGCTTCCGGTCCTGTATCATCTGCTAAATGATAAGCACCATAATGCATCGGAATGAATATTTTCCCGGCTACATTTAAAAACCCTTTCACCGCATCCTCAGGTGTGAGATGGCTTTCCTTCATAAACCATTCTGGCTCATACGCGCCGATCGGCATAAGCACCGTATCAATCGTGAATTTCTTTGCTATTTCTGAAAATCCACGGAAATATCCCGTATCTCCAACGAAATAAATCGAATGCTCGTCACTTTCCAAAATCCAGCCACCCCAATGAGAGGTATTCGTATCGGTCAATGTCCGCTTCGTCCAATGTTGCGCTGGAACGAACGAGAACTTCATGCCTTCAAACACAAATGAATCAAACCATTCCGCTTCGATGACATGTTTAATTCCTCTTATTTGGAACTTTCTCCGCAAGCCAACAGGAACAAAATATGTAGGTTTACCTTTCAGACGTCTGATCGTACCGAAGTCCAAATGATCATAATGTCCGTGTGAAATAAACACAACGTCAATCTCTGGCAATTCGTCTAGTTCAATTCCTGGTTCCGTCAACCGATTCTGAAATCCCATTCGTTTTGCCCAAACTGGATCTGTAAGTATATTAAACCCGTTAATTTGAATCAAAAACGTGGAATGCCCAATCCAAGTAATGGATGTTGCGGATCGATTGGCAACGAGTTTTTCTATTTCTTTATTTGGTGCTTGTTCGATTACGATCCGTAAATCTTTCTTATTTTCATTACGTTCTTTCTGCCAACGAATCATATCCCGTACTGATTTACTCGTATCTACGTCATCCAAATTTGTATAGCGTTTTCTTATCATCATTCATCACCTAACTGATTTTTGACATATTCCAATAATTTCTTCGCTACTGAAAACTCATGTGTTTGATAGAGTGAACGGGCACCAACGGGATCCTCGATTTCATTCAGCAACCAGCCGCCTGCAATTGGAAGTATGAAATCAATGCCAATATAGTCGCTCGAAATTGCCCGGGAAATCGTTTGTACTTGATTGGTTTCAGTGTCGTTCAACGTATATTTTTCCACTGTGCCACCTAACGTGTAATTGGATTTGAATGAATCTTTCGCTCCGGTGCGTTTTACAGCACCTAATACTTCATTGCCGAGCATAAATACGCGGACGTCCGTCGCAGCAGATTTGATGAAAGGCTGCGCGATTAGTTCATTATGACCGAACTGACTTAGAACATCTTTAGTTTGTTGTGCAGATTCACACAGAAATACTTCGCTGCCGCCATGACCTCCGCGCGTTTTCATTACAAAGGGCAAGGGCGGGAGTTGATCCACTCTAAATGTGGGAATGGTGGGAATTCCGAGTAGAGTAGCAAGTTCAAATGTACGTAGTTTATCATTAGCGATTTTCTGTACACTCGCTCGATTGAATACTCGATAGCCCGCTTGTTCCAATTCCCAAGCTAATGAAGGATCCCGATCGCGGAATAAAATGAAATCAAGCGGCTCAATAGGTGAATCAGTTAGTAGCTTTAATTCAATATCTAAATTTTTCGCTTCTAACAATAGATCGTCGATAAACGCGTGATTCCTCTTCGCTTCGACCTCATTATAGTAGACCGCGCCTTTCATTTAATCTTCTCCAAAATGTACGCAATCATAGCATCGGCTACGTTAATGCCGGTGACGTTCAAGAGGTTACGGATATGCGCTGCACCGTTCACTTCGCAAACGAGGGGCTGTTCATCCGGGCCGAATAATAAATCCACACCTGCGAATTCCGCTCCAACTGCTTTCGCCGCTTCCATAGCTAGTGTTTTCTGTGCGCTAGTCAATTCCACCACTTCAGCTACGCCGCCGTTCGTAATATTCGCTCGGAAATCTGTCTCGGAGTGGCGGTACATGGCCGCAATGATTTGATCGCCCACTATATTGACACGTAAGTCGCGACCTCTACTCGTCTCAATGAACTCTTGAAAAACATAATCGACGCCGCGGAGTTCATCGACTTTCTCATAGAACGCATCTTTTGTTTCGATCAAATATACTTTCATACCAAATGAGCCATGACCTTCTTTAATAATCATAGGTAAGTGAAGAGTCTCAAGCACATTTTCGTAATATCCGCTAGTTGCAATCGTGAAATTAGGATAGACTTTCGGTGCGATGATTGTCTTCGGCATCGCGACACCATGTTTTGCTAGTTCAAGATACTGCTTTGCTTTATTATCACATGTCTCAATGACTTCAGGATCATTGAAGACCGGGATTCCCATATTTTTTAAATACTGCGCAAGCAACGTATCTTTATCGAGGAAGACGACGAAATCAGGTGCATCTTTCACATCATTTTGCACGTCCATCTGAATTTCATAATTTTTTAAGATTGTCGTCCGTACACCAACACGCTCTGCCGCTTCCTGTATAAGCCTCGCTTGATCAGCGAATTTATCACTCGTCAAACTACCATTATAAATAACCCAACAACTTTTCAATCCCGACGCCACCTTTGCTATACTGTATGTAACTTAATTTTAGCACAGGAGGAATTTCTTTGATTCCAAAATTTGATGAATATAAAAAACAATTTGACATTATGAGTGACGATGAAATTAAACCCGGGTTAGATGCGATCGAAGAGGCATTGGCGAGTGTGTTGAACCCCGAGAAAGATTTACGAATTATTCATGTGGCAGGTACGAACGGCAAAGGTTCGACGATTGCGGTCATGGAAGCGGTGTTACAAGCACATGGATTTGAAACGGGTGTATTTTCTTCACCCGCAATCCTCGACGTACATGATCAGATTCGAATCAATGGAAAGCCGACTACACAAGAAGAATTGGAGTATGTGTTTGAGGAGATGGAATCAGCAGGATTGAGTGGCATGCTGACAGACTTTGAATTACTGACAGTGGCGGCGTTTTTAGCATTCCGTAACGCAAGTCCTGATTATGTGTTGCTTGAGACGGGGATGGGTGGCAGATACGACAGCACGAATGTCGTGACGCCTTTAGTTTCCGTCATTACGTCGATTGCGCTAGATCATATTGGGTTTCTAGGGGATACAATAGAGAAAATTGCTGAACATAAAGCTGGCATTATTAAGCCATACATTCCTGTCGTTATAGGGGAGTTGCCGGTAGAAGCGAAAGAAGTTGTGCTGGCAGAGGCGAAAACGAATAAAAGTTTGGTGCGAGCTTATGGAGAAGAGTTCACGATGAAATCAAGGGAGACAGAGACATTCAGTGGTATGTCTACTTTTGAAATTCCTGTACGAAATATGAAAGGGCCCCATCAGGCAATGAATCATGCAGTGGCATTGGAAGCTTTATCATTGGCGGGGGTACCTTTAAAACAAGATAGTGTCGCTGATGCTATTGCGCATGTTTCACTGCCGTTTAGATTCCAGAAGATTGCCGAGAATGTCTATATAGACGGCGCGCATAATCCAGCAGCAGCTACTATGTTAGTGCGTACAATTGAAGAGCAGTTTCCAGGGGAGAAAGTGGACTGGGTTGTGGGGATGTTGAATACGAAAGATTATAAAGCGACGTTAGAGATACTGGCGCCGCTTGCGAATAGTTTTACGTTTGTTGATTTTCCGCATGAGCAGGCTGCTAGAGCGGGGGATTTGCGGGCGGTTTGTCCTATAGAAGAGTGCCAAATAATTTCATTTGAAGAAGTAGATTTGAAATGTTCGCAAAAACACATAAAAGTAGTCGTTGGCTCTCTTTACTTATTAAGTAGTTTAATGAGACAATAGGCTTAATAGAATGAGTTTTATAGACTGTTAGTTTTATAGTAAGGTATTTAGTTTTAGTAGATGTAGTAAAATGTGATGATAAATGTTAATAGAGAGGTGTCTGTCATGGAGAATAATGAAAAAGGCTTTACACTCGTTGAAATACTGGCTTCTTTGACAATCTTAGGAATTGTATTCATTAGCTTCATGACGATTTTCTCGCAAATGAATTTATTTAATGCTCGCACGGAATCAAAACTTGAAACCATTAATTTGGCCAAAAAGGAATTGAGTTTTTGGAAGGACAATCCTTTACCACTAGAAGATGTAGACGAGTTGTTGGATCTCAGAAAAGATGAGATATCCTCCCCTGGGTTTATTATTTATAAATATACACGCCAAGAAAAACCGGAATATGAATACCAAGTAAAATTACGAGTAGATTCAGACTTGAAACCATTCATAGAATCATCTGTTAAACTTCATCGCTTTCATATATCTATTTATGAGAATAACAGAGAAATTAGTGAAACGTTCGGTTATATGGAGGATGGAACATTATGATTAAAAAGTTGACGGTTACAAACAATCAGCGAGGAATGTCACTGGTTGAATTGTTAGCGGCACTTTTTCTTGTGTCATTAGTTTCAGTTGTTATATGGACCACGTTAGCCGTAAGTACTCGTCTGAATACGACAGAAATTTCAAAGTTACGGCTTCAACAGGAAACTAATTACATTGCAACCGAAGCACAACGTTTACATCGTCATTGTTACAGTTATGAATTCGTAGTGACGCCGCAACAGGTAGAAGTTCAAAATTGTCGAACATCAACTGGACATGAAGAGGAATATATAATAAGTACAGGGTTTATATACCATACTGACGAGAATAAACTAAAAGGAGCAGAAACCAGATACTATGTGAATACTAAAACAGAAAACTTAACAGTATCGCGCCTTTGGTTAGTTGATCCAGACAATCCTAAACTGAAAGTATCTATCCCTTTAGAGCTTTCACGATATAAACAATCTCCATAATGAAAGGATGATGTCATTTGCAATTACCAAGAAATGAAAAAGGCTATGCATTAGTAATTGTCCTACTTGTAATCATATTTATCATGATTGTGAGCACTGTTTTCATGAGGGGATCTATCAGCAATGTTAAGCAAGAACGCATAGTCGATGAAAATAATCTAGCCTACACAGCAGCTGAGATGGGTATGGATTATTATAAATGGCTATACATAAATAAATTTAAAGCTGTAAGAGATGGGGTTTGGCAAGAAAAGAAATCTGCATTTGAAAATGACATACTCGAAATTAAAAAGAAAAAATTATCGAATATTCTAGAAGAAAAAGAAATTAAGAATGCGGCAAGAAATCGACAAGAACAAATGGTGGATTTGTTAGTAACCAATCATTTTTTAAAGCTTGAAGAAACGAAGCCAAATACAACGGACTCACTAAATTACTTAATTCAAAAACCCATTGTATATAAAAAGGTTGAAAACTCAGACGGTTTAGTTGTGGCTTTAATAGTTCAAGGCATTGTTAAGGGGAAATATGGCATAGAAGTCGAAAGGATTAAGAATTTGGATTTCAAATTGTTATTTGATTTTCCTTTGCTTGCTTCAGTTCTTTCACCTGATACACCCGACCTGGGAGATAGAACTCCAGTTGTGAATATTAAAGATACTATTAAAAACAATATTCAAACTAAAAAGTGTAGTGATAAGCCTATTAATGAAAAGTGTTTAAGTAATGGATCTGTAGACTCGCACTTTACGGCGCTGAATTCAATTGTTTACTTTCCTAATGGTTATGAAAAAGGAAATGGAAATATAGGAATAGACTTTAAGAACACGCAAATGTATTCAGAAGATGACATTGAATTACCGAATATGAATAACATGAATAACGTCACTATGTATGTAAATGGAGATATAGAAATTAACAATATAAACGGTGCAAACAATGCAAATCTATATGCTACTGAAGATATTGAATTTAAGAATGCTAGTTCGGGTTATTCCAATTCTGTTTTATATGCTGGAAAGGATATAGAGGGTAAGAATATAGAATTTAACAACATGACGATATTTGTAGGTGGGAATTATAGTGGAGACAAATTTTCACTTAGCGCTAAATCCTACATGGTAGTAGAGAAAGAATTAGAAATTGAAAAGTCTGGATCTATATTAAACTCTACCTTAATTGTAAAAGGGGATTTAGATATAGAAAAATCTCTAGAAGTAAAAAACGGTTCTAAAGTCTGTATAGGCGGTACTATTAACTTCAATAAAATCAACATAAAATCACTCGACTCTTCTAGCGTAATCTATTTCGTACAAGAAAAAGCAGAACCGAAAAACATTATTGGAAAATATCCTAATTTAGTTTCGATAAAAGAATCTGAATTTAAAAAAAATCCAAGTATTTTATATGAAAACTGTTTGAGGGGAGGTAACGGAAGCAGTAGTTCTGGCAGTTCTGATAAGCCAGTTTGGGAACCTCCTAAAATAGATGTTGAATATAATTAATCAAGTAACTGTAGGGAGGACATTATGAAACCCAAACAATTCAAAGTAATCCTTATCTTAGGGGTTCTACTACTCACAATATCTGGAGTATTCGCCCAACAAGCATACGCGGGCGACGGCTTCTTCTCCAATTTTAAGAAGTTCAGCAAGCATACCTACGCAGGCCCGTTTGATATATCTGGGCGTTCGAAAAAGAAAGCAAAGGAGAAATTGATGGTGGATTTTTCCGGCTTGGAACAAAACTTGTCAGTACAACTGATCGTACAAGATTTGCAAGTTGATATTCCACAAGAAGTAGTAAGTTTTGATCCGGACGCTACATTAAATCAAGCTAAGAGTGGAGATGACAATTCCCTAGTCGCGAGTGTCTCCCGAGAAGGCCTTCGCACAGTGATGAAGCAAAATTTTAATTCACTAACTTTTAGTGAAGACGAAGTAGATAAGATTGCTGCGCAAATAGAAGTTCAGCTACGGAGCGGAATTATGCCACAGCAAGTTTACGTAGCGAATTTCATTCCAGAGCTTTATGAGCAGAAGCAAGTTATTGCGTCTGCTGAATATAAAGTGGATGGATTGGCTAAAGGGCTCCGGTTATTGATGGACGACTTGGATGGATTGGAGATTCAGCCGAACTCCTCGTTTTCATTCCGTGAATATCTTGAAGGCAAAGAGTCTGCTAGTGCGACAGATTTACAGATGACAATTATGGCGTCCCTTCTATATAAAGCAGTGTTGCAAACGAATTGGATCATGGATGAACGAAACATTTCTACTGAATTGCCAGCAGGCGTTGAACCAGGATTCGAAGCGGCGATTAATCGTAAGCTAGATTTGGATTTCCTTTTCACAAACCCTAATCAAACCGTCTTCACGATTCGTACGGATTGGACAGGCTCTCAATTGGAACTATCGATTGAAGGTCTACCATTTGTACATCGTTACGATACTGAAGTGGAAAAAATCACTAAGTATGACCCTAAAACAGTTATTCGTTATAGTGCCTTTGTAAATGCAGGTGCGATTGAAGTAATGGATAAAGGTAAGAAGGGCATGGAGGTTACGGTTAAACGGAATGTTTTGTTGAATGGTTCATTGGAAGAAATTGAAGATGTGTCGATTGATTTTTATGCGCCACAACCGATTATTGAACGTCATAGTTTAGAGAAAGTAGTAGAGAAAGTTCCTGATAGTAATGTGGATAGTAATTCTAGCACTACCGATAGCAACAATTCAGGTAATGGTTCGACTGATACTCCAGCTAATTCATCTAACGGAAATGGTTCCTCTTCATCCAATGGCGGATCGGGTAGCGATGGTTCAGGATCATCTACTGGCAGTGGAACAGGCAATACTGGATCTTCTTCAGGATCTGGAACAAACAGCAGTGGTTCATCTAGCTCCGGATCATCTAATGGAAGTGGTTTAAGTAACTCGAACAGTTCCGGTGAAAAAGATGATGTGAACTATGATTACGATAAAGGCGGCAATCTTATAAAGGTCGATAAAAATGGTAATCCGATTGATTGATAGAGGGGGATTCTGATGGCGACTACAAGAAAACGTCTTGGTGATTTATTAATAGAGTCTGGTTTGCTGTCGGACGAGCAGTTGATGAGTACGTTGAAAGAAAAGTCTAGGGACGAGAGACTTGGCGATGCGTTGTTGCAGCGCGGTTATATTACGGAGCAGCAATTAATTGAAGTGTTAGAGTTCCAGCTTGGAATTCCTCATGTTAACTTATTCCGTTATCCGTTTGATCCGAAGTTGTTTAATATTGTACCTAAAGGTTTAGCGCAGCAAAAAATGATTGTTCCTTTGAAAAAAGATGGTGATAAATTATTTGTCGCGATGGCGGACCCGATGGATTACAACACGATTGAGGATTTGCGTTTGTCCACTGGTTTTCATATAGATACAGCGATTGCGTCAAAAGATGATATTACACGAACGATCACTAGATATTATGATGATGAATTATTTGACGACTTGCTGTTTGAAGAGCCGGAAACTACAGCGAGTCAGCTGGAGCAACAGGAAGATATCGTAGATAATGATTCACCTGTAGTGCGGCTAGTGAACCAGATTATTTCTAGTGCGGTTTCTATGAAGTCCAGTGATATTCATATTGATCCTCAAGAACACCAAGTCATCATCCGTTTTAGAATTGATGGAAAACTGCAAACTGAACGCGTAATACCGAAGCATATGCAGTCCATGTTGCTTGCGCGCATTAAGATTATGGGAAATTTGAACATTACGGAATCTCGCCTGCCTCAAGATGGGCGTATTAAAGTAATGATTGATTTCCGTCCGATTGATTTGCGTTTATCAACTTTGCCTACTGTTTTTGGTGAGAAAGTCGTTATGCGTATTTTGGACTTAAGCAGTTCTTTGAATGATATGACGAAGCTTGGTTTTGGGCCGACGAATTTAGAGCGTTTCATTGAAGAAATAGAGAAGCCAAATGGTATCGTGTTGATTTCAGGGCCAACAGGTTCGGGTAAGTCTTCTACGTTATATGCAGCCTTAAATCGATTGAATAGCGAAGAAGTAAATATTATTACGATAGAAGATCCTGTAGAGTATCAATTGGAAGGAATTAATCAAATTCAAGTGAATTCCAATGTAGGATTAACATTTGCGACAGGATTACGTTCTATTTTGCGACAAGATCCTGACGTAGTTATGGTTGGGGAAATTCGTGATAAAGAGACGGTGGAAATTGCGATACGTGCTTCATTAACTGGACACTTAGTTTTAAGCACTATCCATACAAATGATTCGGTAGCATCTATATCACGATTACTTGACATGGGTGTGGAACCATTCCTCTTGACGGCTTCATTAAATGCGATCGTGGCTCAACGATTGATACGTCGAGTTTGTCGAGATTGTGGTACCACTCAGCAGGCTACTGAACGTGAAAAAGAAATTTTTTCCAGACGTAGGAAAACGATAGAAACGATCCATCGCGGGACGGGTTGTTCTGCATGTAACATGACTGGATATCGTGGACGTATTGCGATACATGAAGTTTTGATCATTAATGCGGAATTACGAGATGCCATAAATAGCAGCGCAGCACCTACTGTATTCCGAGAGATTGCTGAGAGAAGTGAAACGATATTCCTGATAGACGATGGTTTGGATAAAGTGAAACAAGGCATTACAACTACTGAAGAAGTATTGAGAGTAGCCTTGTTAGATTAGGAGTGTTTGCCGTGACCGAAAGAATTGATCAATTACTAACTGAGGCCTTTAAAATCAAAGCATCTGATATTCACTTAACTATAGGAGTGCCGCCAGTTTTTCGAGTACATGGTGACTTGAAACGTTTTGGTGAAACTGTAATGTCTGAAGAAGACACAAAAGAAATTGCCTATCAGACAATTCCTGAAAAGATGATTCCTGCTTTTAAAGAAGCTGGACAGATTGACTATTCTTATGAAATCGCTGGCGTTTCCCGTTTTCGTGTCAACGCATTCCAACAACGCGGTGCGATTTCATTAGCATTTCGGACGATTCCTACAAAGATTCCGACGATTGATGAGTTGAATATGCCGGCAACGTTGAAGAGTTTGTCGGACACGGCACAAGGATTAATCTTAGTAACAGGTCCTACAGGTTCAGGTAAGTCCACAACACTTGCGGCAATGATTCGTTATATGAATGAAACGATGCGTAAGCATATTATTACATTGGAAGATCCCATTGAGTATATGCATACGCACGGTTCTTCTATTATTGATCAGCGTGAAGTTGGTTTTGATACGCTGTCTTTTGCGGACGGCTTGCGTGCTGCATTGCGTCAAGACCCGGATGTCATATTAGTAGGTGAGATGCGTGACTTAGAAACAATTTCTACAGCGATCACTGCTGCAGAAACTGGCCACTTAGTCCTTGCGACTTTACATACTTGGAGTGCCGCATCTACGATCGATAGAATTATTGACGTATTTCCACATGGTCAGCAGGCGCAAATTCGTGTGCAGTTGGCTGGCGTTTTGAAAGCCGTCGTTTCCCAACGTTTATTCCAGACGATGGATAAGCAAGGAAGACGCGCAGCGACGGAGATTATGATAAATAATCCTGCTGTGTCGAACTTGATACGATCCGAAAAGATTCATCAGATTCCGAACGTCATTCAAACAAGCCGTGCACTTGGGATGCATATGATGGATCACTCCGTTAAAACATTGATGGAACAAAGAATCATTTCGTATGAATCAGCATTGCCGTTTTTGCAAGGGGATGATTAATAGTGGCTCGTTTTACATATGAAGGGCGAGATGCTAAAGCAATTCGTCGCGGTACTGTAACCGCGACGAATAAACGCGATGCAGCTATCAAACTTAAAGGGCAAGGAATTCGTGTAGTGAGTCTTGTGGAACAGAAAGAGACGGTCTTGACGAAAGACATAACAATTGGTAGTCCGGTTAAGCGAGATCAGTTGATCATGTTCTTGCGACAGTTTTCTACTCTTCTACAAGCGGGGGTAACGATTGTTGATGCGGTTAGGATTTTGTCCGCACAAGTAGAGCAGGCTTCGTTTCGGAAGATCTTGACTTCGATTCAGGAAGATTTACGTACAGGAACACCGTTATCCATAGCTTTTGGCAAACATCCTAAAGTTTTCGAACCATTAATTTTGAATATGGTAGCGGCTGGAGAAGTTTCAGGAACAGTAGATGAATCGTTGGATCAATTAGCCGAGCATTTTGAGAAAGCGTATCGCACGAGACAGAAAGTTACGTCCGCGATGGCATATCCAGTAGTCGTTGGTATTATAGCTATTGCAGTAGTCATATTTCTTTTATGGTTCGTCGTACCGATGTTCGTAGATATGTTTGATAGTGTTGGCGGACAATTACCGTGGCTAACTCGCGCTGTTATGGCGGCTAGTGGATGGATTGAAAACTACTGGTACTTGTTAATTCTAATTGTTTCAGCGATTGCCGTAGGTTATATCTTAGTCCGCAATAATTCAAAAGGGAAATATATTCTTGATACCATCTTGTTGAAATTACCTATATTCGGTAGCATTGCGCAAAAGTCTTCACTTGCAATGATGACTCGTACATTAAGTTCTATGTTCTCTAGCTCTGTGCCTATTTTACAGGCATTGACAATGACGGAAAGAGTCGTGGGGAATGAAGTTATTTCAAAAGTAATTGGTGAGTCTAGAGTATCAATGGAACGCGGCGGATCGCTAACAGAACCTATGTTAAACCACTGGGCATTTCCACCGTTAATACCTCATATGATCGCGATAGGGGAAGAGACTGGTTCTTTAGACTCCATGTTAGGAAAAGTTGCTGATTTTTATGAGAAAGAAGTAGAAGCGGCAACAGACCGATTAAAAGCTTTAATAGAGCCTTTAATGATAGTTTTCCTCGCGGCCATAGTCGGGACTATAGTTTTGGCAATCATGTTGCCGATGTTTAGTATGTTTGAACAGATAGATAGTTTGTAACAGAAATAACAAATGTTATCTATAATTTTTATTTATTTCAATAAAACTAGTGTTATTTTCCTAATACCTCTGATATACTAGATTTATAGAGTAAGAAAAAACAAGAGGAGGAAATTATATGAAAAAGTTTATGCAGAAGAAATTAAATCAAAAAGGTTTGACGCTTGTTGAACTACTAGCAGTTATCGTTATTTTGGGGATTATTGCTGCGATTGCGGTGCCAGCTATTGGGAATATTATTGAGAACACTAAGTATAATGCGGTGAAGTCTGATGCTTTGAATGCTTTGAGTGCAGGAAACCTTTATTATGCTGAACAACCAAAAGAAAACAAAGTTACAGTTAAACAACTTGTAGAAGGTGGCTATCTTGATAATAACGGTAAATTACTAGATATAGTAAGTGTTGATAAAGCTGTAGAAAAAAATAAATTATCAATTACTGGTAACTCAGAAGAATATGCTGGTGGAAAAAAAGTAATATTTACAGCAGCTACTGTTGAATCAATTAATGCAGACATTCTAAAAGGTAGTGCAAAAGGCGACAAAACAATTACTGCAACACCTGCAGCAACACCACCATCTCAATAATACGTAGTTATCTGACAAAGGCGGAGGGCGCTTACTATAATCGCCTTCCGCTTTTTTATTTAGAATTTTCTAAGGAGGACTGAGTAGTGATATGAAGTTTTTAAAATCGCAAAGAGGACTTACCTTAGTCGAACTTCTCGCAATAATTGTCATTCTGGGAATCGTGGCAGCAATAGCTGTTCCTGCAATCGGTAAAGTTGTTGAAAATAATCATATTAAAGCCACGAAAGGCGAAGCAATGATTATGTTAGAAGCAGCACAATTATACTTCATAGAGACACCTGTGAAATTTGGAAGGGAATGGCAGGCGGCTTCATTACCAGATTTAGTTTCTCAAGGTTATATGGAATCTCAAGGTTATTTGAATACCACTTCGTATGTGACGAACGTGAATCCCGCTAAAATATGTGCGAGATCTGAAGGAGAAACTAAAGTGAATTTTTATAATGCGACTGCAGAAGAAATTTCAAATAGTAAGAATGATATTCACGTAGGTAATGAAGCGTGTGGTGATAATAAGGAGTTGGTACCACCAACAAAATAAGCGTGTGTTTAGTTATAACTATTTAGTATTGTACTAATTCAACAAAGAAATACAGATGAGTGTACTTGAACGCTTTAATGGTAAAGATTCATTCCCTACGATTCTTCCCTTCTACCATCACATTTGATATACTAACCATAACTAGTTCACTAGGAAAAAATCACCAAACACCATGAGTTTCTTGTCTGGAAGGAGTTCGTTCATGTCTATTTTATCTAATTTAAAACGCCCGCTCTCCAAACTTTCTATTCCAACATTCAGCCGTAAAAAGCGTGTTTATTCGTTAACTTTGGACGATGATGCGATTCGGTACGTACGAATAAAGTCCCTGGATCCAATCGTACTAGATACGGCAAAAGAGATGTTGCTACCAGAACACGTCATCCAAGAAGGCCGAATAGCTGAAGAGGACATGCTGCGCGATGTCTTGACGGAGGTTGTGAAAGATTGGAATCTTGCGAAGCGTGACGTGGCGTTTCTGGCGCCCGATACATATGTCATTATCCGACGTGTTGCATATCCAGACACGGTGGAGGATGAAGAGCTGAAAAGCCATTTCTTTATCGAGATTGGTTCGACGATTTATTTGCCATTTGATGATCCGGTATTTGATGTCGTTCCGTATACAGCGAATAATGCACAGAATGAAGCGATTTTGATTGCGTCGAAAGAAAGTATTATGCAGACGTATGAGGAAGTGCTGAAGTCCGTAAAGTTGGAACCGGTTGTGGCGGACATTGCGCCGCTTTCTCTGTATCGTCTGGCACATCATGTGCATCACTTTGAGGGGACGGAACATATTCTCCTTGCTGATTTGCGTGGGCGTAGTCTGACCGTGTCTATTTTCTATTCTCATTATCCATTGTTCATACGCTCGATGGAACTTGAGTTGCCACTCAGCATGTCGACAGGCGAAGAGCTGGAACAGCAGGTTGAGCCACTTACGATCGTCATGGAGCTCGAGAAGCTGGCGAATTTCTATCGCTTTAATTTGGCGGAGAATGATTCGGCTATTACCCATCTAGTATGGAATGGAAGCTATACACAACAAGGGGAATTATTGCAGATGGTACGAGAACGTTTAGCGATCGAAGCGCTTCCCTTGGTGAAAGAGCCGATTAGTTGTGTGGACGGAACTGCTATTACTGCGGATTTCCACCGAGTTATTGGTCTCGCGCTGAAGGAAGAGGTGTAATGCGCGTATGTTAGTCGATATAAATCTACTGCCGGAGAAGATCCGGGAGAAGACCACTTTTCTTTGGATAGCGATTGCCATTCTTTTAGTCGCTTTCATTAGTTGGGCTGTGCTTTATTTCTTCGCTCAAAAATATGATGATGAAGCTCAAAATTTACAACAATCTACATTTGAAATACAGAAACAACAAGAAGGGATTACGTCCCAAATGCGTTTGTCCGCATTTGGTCAAGAAAAAGAACAGTTAGCTGCCACGGTGGAGTTTCTGAAGGGGCATCAATATAAAACACAACCTCTTATAGAAGATCTTTCCAAAGCATTACCTGATCGAGGTTTTTTCCAAGAGCTAATGTTCACTGCGCCAAACGAAGTAACGTTGAAAGTACAATTTGATGATTTGATGGAGCCTGCGCTCTATTTAACTCGAATGAAAGCATCGTCGCTAGTTATTGATGCGACGTTCGAAGGAATTGAGACAGAAAAACTGGATGTTGAAGAACGCGAGAATGTCTTGCCTAGATATTTCGCTACCTATTTCATTCAGTTTGTGGATGAACGTGCGCTACCAGGTACAGATGCAGATGTAGACCCAAATGTGATTGAAGAGCCGCAAGAGGAAGCCCCACCTGCTGAAGAGCAACCACAGCAACCTGCACCTGAAGAACCGCAACCTCCTGTAGATGCGAATACGGAAGGGGGCGATACGGTTGAATAAGTATCTATCTAAACGTCAGATGGAAATCGGTTTGGTCGTATTGGCCTCCATATTCTTTATTGCACTCGTCTACTACACGGTGACGAACGTTTACTTGCCAGCGAAAGAAACGAAGAATCAGACAATGGCACAGTTTGCTTCAGAACGTGATGTGTTGTTTTCATTGCAAAAACAATTGGCGAATAAAGATCCGAATGAAACGGTAACGTCTGCGCCACTTCAAAAAGTCGTGCCTGTTATTCCGTTAGAAGATGCATTGCTCATTCGTCTAGAGAAAGCGGAAGTAAAGTCCGAAAGTCGTATAGAAGAAATCAATTTTTCTAAAGAGGTATTTGATGTCGAACTGTTACCTGGAAATGTACAAAATCTTGAAACAGTATTGATGGAAGTTACACTCGCTGCTGATACGTATAAACAAGTGGATACGTTCATTTACGAGATTGAAGAAATGATTCGGATCATGAATGTAGAAACAATCCAATTTGAAGCGACTGCTGAGAAAACGGAAGAGGAATCTGATGTGGGTGAAATGAGAGTCGTTATTTCATTTAACGCATACTTCCGTCCGGATCTTGTCAATTTGCAAAATGAGGCGCCTAAAGTAGATGCGCCGCCACCAGCGTCGAAATTCGATCCAACGACGATTAACAAAATGATAGGTACCGAGAAAGCGGAGTAAGGAGGCAATTCATGGAATGGCTTTACAGTATATTTTTCTTCCTTTACGGCATTACGTTCGGCTCGTTCTTTAACGTCGTCGGCATGCGTGTGCCTTTAAAGGAATCCATCGTGTCGCCTCCTTCTCACTGTACGACGTGTGATCGGAATTTGACGACGGTTGATCTGGTGCCAGTTTTCTCTTATGTGTTCTTGCGTGGCAAGTGCCGAGGCTGTAAAGAGAAAATCAGTGCTCTTTATCCCGCGATGGAGTTGATCACGGGTGTGTTGTTCGTTTTTGCGTACTTGCACTTCGGATTTCAGTGGGAGCTCGTTGTAGCGTTATTGTTTATTTCGATGATGGTTATTTTAACGGTATCCGATTTAAAATATATGTTAATTCCGAATAAAATTTTGGTGCCGTTTGGTATCGCGATTTTCATCTTGCGCTTCGTCAGTCCGCTGACGCCATGGTGGGATAGCTTGCTTGGAGCGGCAGTTGGGTTCGGTTTGTTGCTGTTGATTGCAGTCGTGTCGAACGGCGGTATGGGCGGTGGCGATATTAAGTTGTTCTTCGTTATCGGCTTAGTGCTCGGGACGATGCAGACGTTAGTGACACTGTTTCTCGCTTCATTAATTGGTGCGATTGTCGGACTGATCTTTTTGAAAAAGACGAAGCAAGGACGTAAGACGCCTGTGCCATTTGGTCCTTCGATTGCGGTAGCTGCACTCATTGCCTATTTTTACGGCGCGCAGCTTGTCAGTTGGTATACAGGTTTGTTGAACTAAATCGGTAAATGTTTATGGACGAGACGACAACAGTCTCGTCTTTTTTCACGTTCATTTTGGTAAGGTGGAAGAAAACTAGTGGAGTGATGGAATGAATTTCCGCAGGACGTATTCAAAGAATATTGTGATTCGGGCGTTAGTGCAAGGAGTAGCGATCGGCTTGGTCGCCGTGCTAGTAATCGGGCTAACGATATCGATTACTGGAGGGAAAGAGGATAAGGCGAAAGAGACGGTGGCGACAACCGGGCCAAAGACAGAGGAGAAGGGAGGGGCAGTTGAAGGGGGAGATACGATGTTCGTCAAGCAACATGGCGTGTTTTCTAGTCAGGAAGCAGCCACTGATTTCGTGGCAGAGAATCCGAGTCTCGCAAGTACGGCTGTCGTACCAGCAGGCGGGCAGTTCTACGTTTGGGGAGCCGTATGGCTGAAAGAGAGCGATGTTATTTTGAATGAAGGTGAAGATGCGTTCAAGAAGAGAATCACAGTCGTACCAGGTACTTGCAAGTCTGCAGATGCCAATGAAGTGAAAAAAGCATTGCTCGCAGAGGATCTATCGAAAATTGAATTGTCCAAGGATGGAAAAGCTGCGAAAAAAGACGGAGACTTTACGAAGAAAGTGACTGCCATCACTGCGTTTACAAAGGATTCTTCTGTCGCGAGATTGCATCTGTTGGCACACTATTCGAACCAAGACCCATGCTTCAAAATTCAATTTTGATCCAATATACGGGGAAGAATTGAATTTTGCCCTTTTTTCAAATCGTGTGGAATAGCGTACACTATGAAAAAGGAGGTTGTTCCAATGAAATTTATCAGTCTAAAACCTATCGTCCTCGCATCTTCTTCGCCGAGACGCAAAGAACTATTACAGCTTGCAGGAATTGATTTCACGGTGAGACCGAGTGATGTAGATGAAGATATGCCATTTACACCGGAAGAGCCATATGAGTATGCGGTTCGATTATCTGAGCGAAAGGCGCTTGCGGTATTTGAATCAGAAGAAGAGATCGTCATTGCGGCAGATACGATCGTTGTGAAAGACGGCAGAGTATTCCCGAAGCCGAAAGATGATGCGCAAGCCATTGATTTCTTGATGGAGCTCTCTGGTGAGTTGCATGAAGTGATTACAGGTGTGACGATCCTTGCGAACGGAAAGACGATACAGTTTGCTGGTTTGTCTCAAGTGAAGTTTAGGCAACTCGACGAAGAGCTTGTTCGTGCCTATGTAAAATCAGGAGATGCTTCAGATAAAGCAGGAGCTTACGGCATTCAAACGCAAGGAATGTTGTTTGTAGAAAATATGGTAGGTGATTATCAAAACATCGTAGGGTTACCGATCAGTGATGTAGTCAACCGCATGCGTCAAGAAGGGTTGCTGATTTTAGAAGGCGGTGGCGCGTAATGCCTCTTGATCTGGCACCGCAAATGATGATCCGCGATGTGCATATCGCCGACAGGCCCCGTGAGCGTTTGATACGGGAAGGGGCAAGCAGTTTATCTAATCAGGAGCTCATGGCGATCCTGTTGCGCACTGGCTCCCGCTCAGAGTCTGTTCTCGTACTCGCTAACCGTGTCTTGTCGACCATTGACCGGTTGCAAGATTTGAAAGAGCTGACGGTAGACGAGATGACGAAGATTAAAGGGATCGGTGAAGCGAAGGCGGTGCAGTTATTAGCTGCAGCAGAACTCGGCAAGCGATTGTATCGGACGGCACCACATGAACGGTATAAGATCCGGTCACCTGAAGATGCCGCGAACTATTTGATGACGGATATGTCGTCGTTGAACCAAGAACATTTCGTGGTGTTATTTTTGAATGTAAAAAATGAAGTGTTACATAAGCAGACGATTTTCATTGGCAGTTTGAATTCATCTATCGTCCATCCACGTGAAGTGTTCCGTGAAGCGTTTAAACGTTCAGCAGCATCGATGATTATTTCGCATAATCACCCGAGTGGTGATACTACACCTTCAAGAGAAGATATCGAAGTGACGAAACGTCTTATGGAAGCGGGTCAGATCATGGGTGTGGATGTGCTCGATCATATCATCATCGGTGACCAGAAATTTATCAGTTTAAAAGACAAAGGCTACATCTAAAAGCATGGATTTTGTCGAGAAAAAGTGGAGAGACTGGGAAATCAGTCTCTTTTTCGATGTTTTTTGCAAACTAGCCGGGTGACACTGTAAATTAAGTTACCTTTCCGTTATAATGTGGTGTATGCTTTTAAGAACACCGATGAAGGTTTTATAGAAAGGGAGAATTGACTTGTTTGGTTTCAGATCAAGAAACGTAGGAATTGACTTGGGGACAGCCAATACTCTAGTTTTCATTAAAGATAAAGGTATTGTGCTAAGAGAACCTTCTGTCGTAGCGAAAAATACGACGACTGGTGAAATCGTTGCGGTAGGCAGTGAAGCTCATGCGATGATTGGACGTACACCGAGTTCAGTCGTGGCCATTCGCCCAATGCGAGAAGGAGTTATTGCAGATTTTGAAACAACAACTGCCATGATTCGTCATTATTTAAAAGAAGCGTTAAAATCAGCAGGAACTTCATGGACGAAGCCGACTGTTATGGTTTGTGTGCCATATGGTATTACATCTGTTGAGCAACGCGCAGTACTCGATGCTGCACGTCAAGCGGGTGCAAAAGAAGCGTATACGATTGAAGAACCTTTTGCGGCTGCAATCGGTGCGGATTTGCCAGTATGGGAACCAACCGGCAGTATGGTCGTCGATATAGGTGGAGGTACGACAGAAGTGGCAATCATTTCACTAGGCGGCATCGTGACGAGTACGTCGATCCGTGTAGGTGGAGATTCTATGGACTCAGCAATCATAACGTATATCCGTAAAGAATATAAATTGATGATCGGTGAACGTACTGCTGAAAACATCAAAATGCAAATTGGTTCGGCGTTTGATTTGGAGAAAACGGAAAAGATGGACATCCACGGTCGCGACTTATTAACAGGTCTGCCGAAAACGATGGAAATTAATTCACAAGAAATCACGAAAGCATTGCGTGAACCGATGGATTTGATTATTGAAGGTATGCGAAAGACACTTGAGCAGACACCACCTGAATTGGCGTCAGATGTCATGGAGCGTGGAATTGTCTTAACGGGTGGCGGATCATTACTTCGTAACCTCGATAAAGCTATTTCTGAAGAAACGAAAATGCCTGCATTCGTAGCGGAAAATACGCTGGACTGTGTAGTAATCGGAACAGGTAAGGCACTGGATAATTTAGAACTCATTAAGAAAATTCAATCATAATATTAATTGGAGGAGATGTAGGCAATGCCGCGTTTTTTTTCCAATAAACGATTAATCATTTTATTAGTAGGAGTAATCGTCCTTGTGGCATTAATTGCATTTTCACTTCGCGACCGAAATCATGCAAATGTTCCGGAACAAGCAGTGAAGGATGTCGTAGGTTTCGGGCAGTCGCTCGTTACGAAACCAGCCCACTTTGTGACGGGACTTATCGAAAATATTGATACGATGCTTAATACATACGAAGAAAACAAACGATTAAAAGAGCGTCTGGAAACGTATGCCGCCATGCAAGCGGAGTTAGTGGATGTCAAAGCGAATAATGTGAAGCTGCGGGGAATCATTGATAAGCAAGAGGATCTGCGCGCATTTGAGCCGATCCATTCCACGGTGATCTCCCGTAATCCCGATCAATGGGAAGAGAAGATCATCATCGACAAAGGAACAACAGCTGGAGTGGACGTCAATATGGCGGTCATGACAGCGCAAGGCTTGATAGGGAAAGTCATTTTGTCGACTCCATTCACGTCCACAGTCGAATTGATTTCAACGGAAAATAGCGATTTCCGTGTGGCGGCGATGGTAGTTGGCGAAGAGGAAATGTTTGGCTTGATCGAAGGATACGACCGAACCTCTGGTCAATTGATCATGAAGCGACTAGATTCAAGTTTCAATGTGAAAAAAGGAATGCAAGTCATATCTTCAGGTCTAGGAGGAATCTTCCCGAAAGGTATTTTAATAGGGGAGGTAACCGAAGTTTCCACGGATGACTACGGTCTGACGAAACTAGCGTATATAAAACCAGCAGCTACTTTCTCACAACTTGATCATGTGATGATTGCGAAGCGTACGATGACGGTTGTCGATGGGACCGATGGAGGCAACTCTGCAGATGCTAAAGGGGACGATGAGTCATGATTCGATTCATCATTCCTTTAATAGCTGTCCTGTTATTTTTCCTGGAACCTATATTCAGTCTGTTTTCACCGATTGACATAAACGATAATTTATATATTACCGTTCCTAGGTTCCTCATTGTCTATTTAATTTTCATTGCGACGTATTATAATAGTAAGCGAGCGATTATTTACGGATTTGTCCTTGGACTGTTGTATGATATGTATCATATTGATATTATTGGATTATACACATTCATGTATCCGCTGATTTGTTATGTTGCCGCGCTTGTAATTCGACAAATTGAGCGTCATATCGTGACGGTTATGGTATTATCAGTAGTAATGATTGTGTTACTGGAATTGTTGTCGTACTTTTTTGCTAGTGTGATTGCGTTAACGTCTATTGATTTTGGCGAATTTTTCACGAATCGACTCGTTCCGACGATGATTGCGAATGCACTATTTATCGTGATGTTCGGCTATATGTTCAAACAGATTACAGAGAAAAGATTTTTTCAAAAACAAGCAGGTTTTTAAGTATTGTGAGGTGATGTAGGTGACGAAATCACAGTTGATAACGATAAAAGGAACAAAAGACGGCTTAGTTTTACGATTGGATGACCATTGCGCATTTTCCGATTTACTAAGTGAGTTGAAAGAAAAAGTGCAGAGCAGCGTACTTGAAGGTGTGTCTGAAGTACAGTTGCATCTGGGGCATCGTTATTGTGACGAGAAAGACATGAACAAGATTCAATCGGTCATTCATACTTCCCCTCATTTACGAGTTTCGAAGGTACATAGTGACGTCATTTCGTTAAAAGAGTGTGAGAGAAAGTTGATCGAGAAGCAGTCCGAAACCTATATAGGAATCGTTCGATCGGGTCAGGTCGTAAAGGCTGATGGCGATTTGGTCATTATCGGTGATGTCAATCAGAGTGCACAAGTCATCGCAGGCGGTAGTATTTATGTACTAGGTCGTGTCAAAGGCATCGCACATGCGGGAGCACAAGGCAATAAAGATGCAGTCATTGCTGCATCTTGGTTGGAAGCGACGCATCTGAAAATTGCGGATAAGATCGAGATCATGACCGACGAATTGACGGTTCTTTCTGAGCAACCTGAAATGGAATGTGCGTATCTTCAAAAGAATGGGCAGATTGCGATAGACCGTCTTCAGGAGCTCCGATATTTACGTCCGGACCTTGCTACATTTAAGGGAGGTATATAATTTGGGAGAAGCAATTGTTATTACTTCTGGTAAAGGTGGCGTTGGTAAAACGACAACGTCAGCCAATCTAGGCACCGCTCTTGCGTTACAAGGGAAAAAAGTGTGTTTAATCGATACAGATATCGGTCTGCGTAACTTGGACGTAATTCTAGGCTTGGAAAACCGGATCATTTATGATTTGGTCGATGTGGTGGAAGAGCGTTGTAAAGTACATCAGGCCCTTGTGAAAGATAAGCGTTTCGAGGATCGATTGTTCTTGCTGCCAGCAGCACAGACGACTGATAAGAGTGCCGTGAATCCGGAACAGATGAAGAAACTCGTTTTAGAATTAAAACAAGATTATGATTATGTTTTGATTGACTGCCCAGCAGGAATCGAGCAAGGATTTAAAAACGCAATTTCTGGTGCAGATCGCGCAATTGTCGTGACGACTCCAGAAATTTCCGCTGTGCGTGACGCAGACCGTATTATCGGACTGCTTGAAGCGGAAGAAGGATTAGAGCCACCGAAATTAATCATCAACCGTATTAGAAGCGGTATGATGGAAAGTGGTGAAACATTAGATGTCAATGAAATCACGACGCATTTGTCGATTGATTTATTAGGTATCGTAATGGATGATCAAAACGTTATCTCTGCTTCAAATAAAGGCGAACCTGTCGTGATGGACCCGACAAACCCTGCTGCCATTGGTTATCGTAATATTGCACGACGAATCTTAGGTGAGTCTGTGCCATTGATGACGATGGAGAAAAGCAAAGCAGGATTCTTCGGCAAAATCAAGAACATGTTCGGCAAATAATACAATCGTAAAACTCAGTGCCTGTTATGGTACTGAGTTTTTTTCATTCGTCATTTAATTCTCCGTCTTTTCATACACTGCAGGTAAGGGAGGGGACGTGATGAAGTGGAAAACAAAATGGATCATCGCAATTGTGCTGATGGTGTCTGTTGTAGGTTTATCCAAACTGGAAGAACGCCAGCTAGTCAATATACCCATTACGCAATATGTGACGACAGGGAAAGATTTTGTGGTGATGAAGAAGTGGGTTTCTTCCTGGATGGCAGATGATGAAGTCATCACGGTGTCCGGGAATTCCGTATTTAATCCATTTGAGACGTACGAATCGTTCCAGCCCTATCAGGACGGCGCTATTATCTCGTATACTCAACCGATGTCGATTACTTCACAAGGAAGCGGGCTAGTCGTCTTTACAGGCTATACAAGGCAGTCAGGAAAGACAGTGACTGTTCAGTATGATAACGGTGATGAGGTAACGTATGGATTTGTAGGCTCGTTCTCGACGCTTCCGTATACGGCTGTAAGGCTTGGGGATGAGATTGCGATGATGGACGAGGAAGCAGTGTATATCCGCGTGAAACGCAATGGGATACCGCTGGAGCCTACTGTGCTGGCAACGTATATGTCAGGCGGTCAGCAATGAAGTATCGTATTCATCCGGTATTGTTACCGATCTTTTTATTTTTCATGATTGTCGGTGGTGTGTCATTGTACGCGATGCTCTTATTCTCATTACTTTTTCATGAACTAGGACACGTATTGGCCGCGCGACACGTCGGAATGAAAATTAGAAGTTGTACTATCTTACCGTATGGAGGGGAATTGCAATTTGTTAATCGGCAGCTGGCAAGTAAACAGCAACGGCTGATCGTGGCGCTCGGTGGACCTGTCGCGACAGCCGTTTTGTTAGTGCTTGGCATGTGTTTGACATTCCCGGGTGATGCGCAGTTTATAAAAATTCAACTGATCTTATTAAGTGTGAATTTATTACCGATTCTACCACTTGACGGTGGACAAGTGGTGTCTGTTTTGCTGGAGACGGAGGCAACGAAATACACTACGCGCTCGAACTTCTTATTGTACTCTATCATCGTGTCAGCATCGCTTTGTGCATATTTAATTGTGTACTTACCGGACAGTTTACCTCTTGTCATTATTACATCATTTCTAGCAGTGCAAAACATTATTTCCTATCGTTTTAGAAGGTACGAGCGGGTATTTGAACAGCTCACTAAAAAAGAAACTTCCTTCTTTTAAAAGATTATAGGAATAATGCTTGACCTGCTCTTTTCTATGTGATAATATTTTACTGTTATTGATTGTAGCACCCGTGCTACAACCGCACTAAACAGGTTCAAGTATTCGTAGGTTGAATCACCTGTCAAGGCGAGTCTGTATAATTAGAGGAGGTGCAAGTATGTACGCAATTATTGAAACTGGTGGAAAACAAATCAAAGTTGAAGCAGGCCAAGAGATCTTCATTGAGAAGATTGCTGGTGAAGCTGATGAAGTGGTGACTTTTGACAAGGTGCTAATGGTGGGCGGAGATGACGTTAAAGTCGGTGCTCCATTCGTAGAAGGCGCAACTGTAACAGGTAAGGTTGTCAAGCAAGGCCGCGCAAAGAAAATTGTTGTTTTCAAATATAAGGCGAAGAAAAACTATCGCAAAAAACAAGGACACCGTCAGCCATACACGAAAATCGTTATTGACGGAATCAATCTATAATCCGGCATGATACATGTCAGAATTATAAAAGAGCCTTCTGGGCGCATCTCAGTTTTTGAGATGGATGGTCATGCAAACTTTGCAGAACACGGACAAGATCTAGTTTGTGCTGGTGCTTCTGCCGTATCATTTGGAGCGGTGAATGCTATTATGCAATTGACTTCGATTGAACCTGATGTTGATCAAGGTGCGGACGGTGGTTACTTACGTGTGGCGTTTCCGGTAACGGAACAAGATGCGCAAGTTCAGCTACTCCTGCAAGCAATGATTATTTCTTTACAAACGATTGAATTAGACTATGCAGATTATATAAAATTATCCTTTGAAAAGTAGGAGGTGGCAGCTATGTTACGTTTAGATCTTCAGTTTTTCGCATCGAAAAAAGGTGTAGGTTCTACTAAGAACGGTCGTGATTCACATTCGAAACGTCTTGGTGCTAAGCGCGCAGATGGACAAATCGTTTCCGGTGGATCAATCCTTTATCGCCAGCGTGGAACTAAAATTCACCCAGGTGAAAACGTTGGACGCGGTGGAGATGATACTCTATTCGCAAAAATCGATGGCGTCGTTCGTTTCGAACGTCTTGGCCGCGACAAAAAGAAAGTCAGTGTCTACCCAGCAGCAACGCAAGAAGCTTAATTGGATAGCGTGACGATGTGAAAAGGACTGCACTTGTTGCAGTCCTTTTTCTTATGTCAAGATTGTCGTGGTATGAGCGGATGTTAGGGAAGTATGAGCGCTTAGGTTGATTGATTGAGCGGATAGCGAGTGTGTATGATCACTTGTACGTTTCTATGAGCGGATACAAGAATTATTGAGCGCTTACCGGGAAATAATGAGCGCATGACTATATAAATTTCTGATTGGCCATATATTTCACGTAAATTGTCACTCGATGAAGATTATTTTAGTGATTTGCGCGTGAAAATGCTATACTAAGAAGTACGAAAACAGCTGGTGGTGAAAAAATGGGGAAGAATGAGCTAAATGTGTCGCAGGCAGTGAGATTTAGTCGACACGATCACATGAATGATCTGCAATTAATCCTCATGAATATTGATATGGGGAAATATTCAGAAGCACGTAACTGCATTCTCGAGAAAACGGGGGACATGCAGCGAGAGGCATTGCTGCAGAGATTGGATATGCCTCTTACTGAGGAATGGATTACGACACTTGGGTGGCGATATCCAGTTCTGAAGGTGCAACTGTATTGTGATATTACAGAAAAAATTAATTCAAGTGAAATTGATCGAGCGTTGGTCGAATACTTGGAACAAGTCGTGCTGGCTGTGGAAGCCAAAATCCAGCGTTATGCAGATTGTCCCGTGACGATTGAAGTCACGACAGAAACTGCTTCTTGGAGTATGCAATTGACATTTACTGAGCTGTACGCGAAGCAACTAGACATCCCAGAATACTCATCTCAGCTTACGGTCGAAGTCCTCGGTGAACCGAATCAATGGACGTTTACCATCAGTGGACAATTAGGAGGATAATAAATTATGTTTGTGGATCACGTTAAAGTATTTGTAAAAGGTGGCGACGGTGGCGATGGTATGGTTTCGTTCCGTCGTGAAAAATATATAGCCAATGGTGGACCATCCGGTGGTGATGGTGGGAAAGGCGCAGACGTCATCTTTATCGTGGATGAAGGATTGCGTACGTTAATGGATTTCCGTTATCAACGTCATTTTAAAGCGGATCGTGGAGAACATGGTCAAAGTAAAAATATGCACGGTCGTAGCGGTAAGCATATGGTCGTTAAAGTTCCGCCTGGCACAGTCGTCAAAGATGCGGAAACCGATACGATTATCGCAGATTTGGTTGAACATGGCCAACAAGCAGTTATCGCGCGTGGTGGGCGTGGAGGACGCGGTAACAGCCGTTTCGTTACGCCACAGAACACGGCACCAGAGCTTTCTGAAAAAGGAGAGCCAGGTGTTAGTAAGGATATCGTGCTTGAATTGAAAGTTCTCGCAGACGTCGGTCTTGTTGGATTCCCGAGTGTTGGGAAATCAACGTTGCTTTCAGTCGTTTCTTCAGCGAAGCCGAAAATTGCGGATTATCACTTTACTACACTAGTACCGAACCTTGGAATGATCGAAACGGATGATCACCGTACATTTGTTATGGCAGATTTACCTGGATTGATTGAAGGTGCGCATGAAGGAATCGGACTAGGACATCAGTTCCTGCGTCACATCGAACGTACGCGTGTTATCGTGCACGTCATCGACATGTCAGGACTTGAAGGCCGTGAGCCGTTCGACGACTATCAGACGATCAATAAAGAACTTGAGCAGTACAATATGCGATTGACTGAACGTCCACAGATCATTGTGGCGAATAAAATGGATATGCCGGATGCACAAGACAATCTGGAGATATTTAAAGAGGCGCTTGGTGATGAAGAGATTCAAGTGTTCCCGATTTCAGCATTGACGAGAACTGGTTTGGATCCATTGCTGTACGCGATTTTAGATCTGCTTGAAACTACACCGGAATTCCCGATGTTGACTGATGCAGATGAAGAAGATGCGAGCAACTCCGTATTGTATAAACACGAATCAACTGGACCTGATTTCGTTATTTCACGTGACGATGATGGAGCGTTTATGTTGTCGGGTTATACGTTGGAGCGTTTGTTCCAAATGACCGATTTCAACTTCGATCAATCAGTCCGCAAGTTCTCACGTCAAATGCGTGGTATGGGAATCGACGAAGCATTGCGTGAACGCGGTGCGAAAAACGGCGATATCGTTCGTATCATGAGCTACGAATTCGAGTTCTTGGAATAAGGAATGGCTCGTTTTGGGGGGAGCAAAATGGAACAAATCGGGGAAGGTCAGTTTTATTTAGTGCGTGAAGATGTATTGACTGAGTCGATGCAGAAAATGTTGGAAGCTAAACGAATGATGGCAAGGGGCGAAGTGACGACGATCCAAGAAGCAACCAAACGGGTCGGTCTGTCACGCAGTGCCTTCTATAAATATCGTGATGCCGTGTTCCCGTTCGAATCGATCGCACGGGACCGGATCTTGACGATTTTTATTCAACTGGAAGATTTAAAAGGTTCCTTAGCTGTGCTTTTGGAAGTCGTCTCAGAGGCGAAATGTAATGTATTGACGATCCACCAGACGATTCCTGTCCAGGGCCGCGCTAATATTACGTTATCGCTAGATGTGACGGAAATGGAAATTAAAGTAGAAGCATTTTTACAGCGACTTAAAGCACCTCGATTTATTGATTCCGTTGACTTAATTAGTTCAGGGGTTTTCTGACCTCTTAAATCAGTGGGGAGATGAAAGAATCATGACAGAAAAGAAGTATATACCTTCCGTTGCGTATTTGGGACCTGAAGCATCATTCACTCATATTGCAGCGTCTGATTTATTCGGCATGGAAGGCTTAACGCCACGTCCGACGATTCCAGATTGTATAGAAGCGGTGACAGAAGGCCATGTTGCCTATGCAGTCGTTCCGTTAGAAAATGCACTTGAAGGTTCCGTACCGTTAACGATTGATTATTTATTTAATAGTGAAGAATTGTTTATCACAGCTGAAATTTCCACGCCAATTGAGCAGCATATGCTAGTGAATAAATCGCAGATCCATCACTTGGATGAATTGGATTCGATTCAGTCTCATCCGCATGCGTTGGCACAATGTCATAAATTTTTGCAATATCGTTTCCGCGGAGTTCCGTTGATTCAGACGACGTCTACGGCAGCAGCAGCGAAATCTATTTCTGAACAGCCAGACTTACGTGTTGCGGCAATTGGCAACCGTTTGGCAGCAGAAACGTACGGCTTACATATAGCAGAAGAGAATATTCATGACTTCCACTTCAATCACACACGTTTCGTCGTGCTGTCGTTGCGCAAGGAGAAGTTAGAGCATTCGAAGCATGCTTCTTCGATGAAGACGACGTTGATGGTGAAGTTGCCTGAAGACGACCGTCCAGGGATGCTACATCAGATTCTGTCGGTGTTCTCGTGGCGCCGGTTGAACTTGAGTAAGATCGAATCACGTCCATTAAAGACGGGTCTTGGTCATTATTTCTTTATTATTGATATTAACGAGTCGGAGGAACATCCGATGATGAAGGGCGCGATGGAAGAACTAGACGCACTAGGCTGTACAGCACGCTCGTTCGGAACGTACTATGTCTACGAGTCTGGTGAATTTATCTCTTAAGGATAGGCTGGCACGGTATACGTGAGTGGATTGGTGCTACGGAGGGGACGCATATCCCATTCGAGGTGGAGCCGACTAGTCACTAGTGCAAAGATATTCTTCGAACGCTTCGCTTTTGCTCCAACAGTATGACTAGTTGATACGTATCAATGTTCATTGCATGTTGGTTTGTAATAGGTAACTGCACTTGAAATAAAACCAGAAAAGCCCCTGAACTTAACTAAGTTCAGGGGCTTTACTAATTCACACATTATCGCAAATAAGAGTTCTATGTCCATCCACTATAAACGTAGGATTAAAGCGGAAGCTCAAGCCACGCCCACCGGAAAAGCGTCCATAGCCTGAGCGGAAATCCCATACACTCTCTAATTGAACTGTCTTCATTCCACCATCCTCTATTCATCAGGATGGTTTTTTATTTGGAATAAACAAGTCCCTGTTGAATATACATAACAAGAGAGGAGGCCTACACATATTGTCACAAAAGTAGGCGTCCGTTCATACGATGGATTGATGGAAGGGGGAATTGTTAGTGGAAGTTCATATTGTCGTCAAGGGTGATACATTATGGAAGATCGCAAGACAATACGGTATACCGTTCGAGGAACTGAAGCGGGTGAATGCGCACCTGGCGAATCCGGACTATATCGTTCCCGGCATGAAAATATTTTTGCCGATGGATAAGAAAAAGCCTCATCATAAAGGTGATCATACGCCACCCCAAGAGAAACCACATGAAAAACCGCACCATGAAAAGCCACACCATGAAAAACCACATGAGAAACCGCATCATGAAGCACCGATGAAGCCGCCACACCAGGAGAAGCCTTCTAAACCGGCACCTCCACAAACGAAACCACCGAAGCATCAAGTGCCGCCGCTACCACAAGCGCCACAGATGCCACAGAGACCACAGTTGCCACCGATGCAGCAGAAGCCTTTGCCACAAGTACCGCCGATGCAACAGCAACCGGTCCCAGCACCGCCACCGATGCCGCAACAATCGCAGACTTCACCAGCAGTGCCTCATATGCCGATGCCGCCTATGCAGGCTCCACCGATGTGGCAGGCAGTATTCCCGATTTGCGGTTGGATGCCAATTTTCGATGCGGACTGCCATCCACATATGCCGCAACAGCCTATGCAGCCTATGCCGCCGATGCAACCGCCTATGCAGGCGCCAATCAAACCGATGCCGCCAAAAGAATCATCTAAGTGGTGTGAAGAGTCACCCCATCACCATAAACCTGTTCCCGCACCGATGCCAGACGGTTGGCAGTTGATCGAATCGAGTTCATTACACATGAAACCGAATCCGATGCCTCAACCAAAGCCGCCTGTGATGCAGCCAATGCCACAACAGCCGATGCCAATGCCAATGCCGCAACAACCAACGATGCCGCCTAAAGCGGAGACGCCACCGTCATGGTGTCCGTCAAATCAGCCGCATTGCTCACCGAATTGGCCGGTCCAGCCTCAATGGCCGACACAACCGGAATGTATGCCAGCGATGCAATGGATGCCGTATCCACAAATGATGCCGATGCCAATGCCACAGATGCCAATGCCGCCGATGTGGCAACAACCTCCAGGTTATCAGGGTGATTGTGGGTGTAATACACCTCCACAACAGCCGATGCCAATACAGGAGGACTGGCACCGAAACCAGTAACCGCGTATGGCAGACAATCAGCGATTTACCAAAATCAAAAAGAATGTCTGGAAAATGGAATCAGGCGGAGCCATGTATTCTGTAAAGAAGTATGCATCACTCGCTCAAGCTGTGAAAGTTCGGCAAGTACATCAATTACTTAGTGCACAACATTTTCCATATATCTTGCCGATTGTCGATAAATCGGATCCTTTGTTAATCATGCAGCCGTGGCTCGAAAATGCGAAAGCGGTCAACTTTAAGCGTAGAATTGACCGTATCGACTCGTTCCGTGCGCTACAAGCATTACATGATACGAAATATACGATTGATTGGCAGTCGATTTCCTGTCTGCCGCATTATCATATGATTGAGAAGTGGGAAATCCGTCTTGCACGCTTTGAAGAGTTGCGGGAAATGTGTGGGGCGTTTCTTACTTCTTCGACGATTGACCAGCTGTTACAGTATGGACGGGGTGCATTGCAGATTGCCAAAAAAGAACCACCTCCTGTTCACTCTCTGACGCTATTGCATGGCGATGTCGTACATCATAATATTTTGCGGGACTCGACTGGGAATATCCGCTTTATAGATTTTGATTTAGCGTGTCTCGGAACCGAAGAGGATGAACGTGTGTTATGGATGCATCGTGTGTTGCCGCAAATTTCCTATAATCCGACTTTTTTGATGGGGGAGCATCCGGCGCTGCAAACCTTGTCAAACCAGTCGTTAGCGAAGCTTTTATATCCAAATGAAGTACTTCGGGAATGGTTGCATCTGTTGTCATTGCCACTAGCGCAGCAACAACGGATGGCTAGCAAACTTCTACATTTTACAGATACTGCGCTCTCACATTGGCCAAGATTATGGTATGATATAGAGCGAATGATGAAGTAGGAGGTTTGATCCATGGCAGGCCATTCCAAGTGGAAAAATATCCAGAACAGAAAAGGCGCACAGGATGCAAAACGAGGAAAGATCTTTCAGAAGATGTCGCGTGAAATTTACGTCGCAGCAAAGTCTGGCGGAGACGATCCGGACACGAATCCAGCTTTACGTCTAGCAATCGATAAGTCTAAGAGTGTGAATGTCCCAAATGATGTTATTCAGCGGGCAATTGATAAAGCAACAGGTTCGGGTGCGGATGAAAACTATGAAGAAGTAATTTACGAAGGGTACGGGCCAGGCGGCGTCGCTGTCCTCGTCTATACCCTGACAGAAAACCGCAATCGTACAGCACCCAATATGCGCGTGGCATTCAATAAAAATGGCGGTAGTTTAGGAGAAACTGGCTCCGTCAACTATTTATTTGAACGCAAAGGCCGTTTGTTCATCGAACGTACGCAAGAAACGGACGAGGACACAGTCATGCTGGCGGCTTTGGAAGCAGGGGCAGAAGATGTTATTTCAACAGAAGATGGATTTGAAATTCTGACGGAACCTTCTGAATTCCTGAATGTAAAAGAAGCGCTTGAAGCGGAAGATTTAGTATTTATTTCAGCAGAAGTAGATATGGTTCCATCGGTTTATGCGGATTTGACCGAAGAGCAACAAGAACAATTTATGAATATGATCGATGCGTTGGAAGACGACGACGATGTACAAAACGTCTATTCTAATGCATCGGATGAGTAATGAATGCATCTAAACGTAGATAAATCAAGGGTTTGAAGAGGGTTTTTATTAAATGTTACATGTAGAAATATCGCTTTTGTTACGATATACATGTATAAATGAACCTGAATTATTTATGACATTCAAAGAGACATTTCCTACAAGTATTGTTGAAAACTTACTTAGTGGGAAGTGTCTTTTTTGTTGTTGGAAGATGTTTTAAAAGAAGTTTTAAAAGAATATATTTATGATATTAAAAGCAAAAACTATTCTGAAAAGGCAAATAGAGGTTTCAAGAATAACAATTTAGCGTCCTTCCAATATATTGCAACAGAATTAGAGTTTAGTGAACTTGAAGGGGCTAAGTCAACTCATATTAAATCCTATTTTATGTATCTGAAAGGAATAGGAAGAAAAGCAACCTACACTAATGGCATATTAAAAAGTGTGAGATCACTGTTTGTTTATTGTGTGAAAGAGGGTTATATCCTTGAAAGAATAATACTACTGTCAAAGGAAACTGATTGTACTTTTCTTTGTAGATACAGGTATACGAGCAAGTGAATTAATCAATATACACCACAATGGTGTACTAGATACAAATATAGAGATTAATTGAAAATGTATAAAATAAAGGTATTTTCTAATTAGTCCAATATTGAAAAAGAACTGAGTATTACAGTTTGGGCTTTGTGTTTTCATACAACATCCCTCTGAACGACAGAGAAATCATTGAGAATCTTAAACGCTAAGAGAGATCAACGGCATGAGCGTTGAATCGATGCTCGAGAAGAACACTTATATCGAGGACATGCAGATGGAGAAGGAGCGTATGATACAAGAGTGGCTGATTGTTGTAGTCAGGTGCGTTTAATGCTCTAGTTGAGTGAAGTGCAAAAGGGTGCAAAAAGAGTAGCAAACTTTGAGTGTGAATTGCGGTGAATAGGGAGAAAAGTGCGAAAAAGTATATATTGCACTGTTATATAGGGAAAATTACAACGAGTGTATCGTGCTAAAAGTGTTAGGACAATCTCAATACAAATTTTAAAATAGTGAAAATTCAAAATAGTATTTCGGAAAACAATTAAATTAACGTCCTTTTAATAGAACACATTTTATTTTTAAAATGGACTTCCAAATTTAGTAGGTATTATGGTAGTATAGAAATAGGATGAAATTGCTAGGAGGGATATATATATTGGATAGTAGTGAAAGTATTAATAAGGAACTGACCCCAAAGAAGAAGAGTAATAAGATCATTATTGTAAGTATTTTAGCTATTGTTATAATTTTAAGTGGAATTTTTGGTGTAATGAAATATCAAAATTTGCAAAAAGAGAAAAAAAAGCAGGAATACGCCACTATCCTAGCAGAAACCTCAGTTGAAATGTATTTTGAATTTTTATTATCAAGTGTTATAGTAGCCAATTACTCCGACGTATGGAGAAACGCTATTGACAAACGAAACGACTTTAGTACAAAAATCAGCGAATATAAAGAGAGATTAACAGAGAATGGAATGATAGAAGCAAGAGAAAAAGGGCGAGAGAAGATAAGAGAGAACATGAAAATACTCCAAAGTCCCCCTGCCGAATATGTGGAAACGTATACACTAATAAAACAAATGTATGGTGTTTATACTAAAATGGTAGATCAGGCGTTGTCGCCTACTGGATCTTTAATTGATTTTAATAGAAAAACCAACGACCTATATAGTCAATTTGAACAACAACAAGAAGAGTTGTTAATTACTTTACCAGCCGATATTAAAAAGTTGAAAGAAGATTACGAGAAAAATAAAGAGGAAGAAAAAGAGGAAGAAAAAGAAATAATTTCAGATTAATTATCTATTGAACACCCTTTCGTTAAGGGTGTTTTTATTATGCATAAAAATGAAATAGAGGAGAAATAGTGTAGATTTAGGTGGCTGATTTTCTCTATTTTTGTGACTTACTTGCAAGGCATTCACTACTTTCCATGGGAACATAATATCGTTAGGTATCGCCTAACTTCACATACATAGTATATGGGAACAGATTTCCCTTATGCTCTTTCCTTATATTTTCACTATTTAGTATTAATCATTGTAATTCAAAATGAAATTCTATGTAGTGGTTTGTACTTACAATATATTAAGCAATCTAACAATTAGAACTTTTTGTATGGTAATATATATACAGGATTATATTACCATAAGGAGAGGTTTTTGTGCGTGAAAGTATATTATTTTTTCCAATACTTCTAATTATTTTAATTGTTGGTTGCAGTAAAAATAATTCTGAGGAGTTAAATAAAAATGATTTAGATGCTGTGGTTAAAGAAGAAAGTAAAGAAGAGCAACAATTAAAAATCGTAGATGACTATAAACGTATACTGGAAGAGGGAAATGAAGAATCTATATTCTTTGACTACTACACTACATTTACTCAAACAGGAGATTACACTAATAGATCAGATGAGATAATTGAAGTGTACAATCTTGCTGTTGAGAGTGCATTTCAAAAATCTAAAGATGATTTTTATAAAAATGAGTATTGGTTTGACTACTCTATAATTGAAGATAGTTTAAATGAAAAGATAATAAATTTCCGTAAGCAAGAAATAGAAAACATAACTAACTCCATGAAATATCCGATCATGAATGGAGAGTACACAAAAGCAAAAGAAGCATATTCACGTTTTATTAAAAATGAATCTACGGATGCAATGTACGAGTATGCAAAAAGTAAAGAATTAGATGAAACGGGCTACGTACCCAGTAACCCATTCGTTAATATCTCACCGTTCTATGATGGTGTTTTATCTGATGAAATATTGGATTATGCATCAGCCATAAATGGATCACTAGGTGTATGGATTGAGAGATATAACTCAATTAATTCAAGAAATTTAGATATTGTTAAAATCGAGATAAAGAATCCGACACTTGGTATGTCTAAAGATGAAGTCCTTAAATCTACGTGGGGAGAACCAGATAAAGTTAATAGAACTGTTACATCATATAGTCAAAGAGAACAATGGGTTTATCCAAACTATAAATATCTTTATTTTACTGATGAAATTTTAACAGCTTTTCAAGATTAATTAAGGTATTATCTCTTTTATGTCGAATTGGTTTTGATATAAGGGGGTGAATGATATGTATAAAGTCAAGAAAGTTACGTTATTAGAAGCGGTTTCCAGCATGAATATAGATGATGTCATTAATAAGTATTTAGAGAACAACCGTCATGAGATAGTAATTGACATTAAATACACTGCCTATTAAACCGACATAGAGGAAGAACATAGGGAAATAAATGGTCCCCGAAGAGAACTAGTACATTCAGCATTACTAGTAATAGGCGAAGAAATATAAAAACTATTTAAGTCACATCTAATAAAATGTACCCTATACGAAAGACACTTTAAAAAAAGTCTATCCTGTGATGTGCACCCAAAAAGTTAGAGCTACAATCTAACTTTTGGGGTGTTTTCTTATGGTTAAATATAGCGAGAAGTTTAAGCTGAAGCTTGTTCAAGAATATCTCGATGGACGATCCGGGTATAAGACATTGGCTAAAAAGCATGGCGTAAAAGCTGATATACAGATAAGGAATTGGGTGAACGCTTATAAAAAGTACGGTGTGGAAGGATTATTTAGAAGGAAAATCCGTGAAGTTTATCCTGTTCAATTCAAGCTGGATGTACTAAGCTTTATGAAAAGGACAGGCGCTTCGCGGTCAGAAACGGCACTTCACTTCGGGCTAACCAATCCATCGATGATCTCTTCATGAAAAAGGAAATTCCTTGAAGGCGGTGAGGAAGCCCTAGGACCAACCGAAAGGACGGCCAACCGTGTCAGACAAAGTGAAGAACGTTAAAAGTACACAGCCTGCTCCACAGGAAGAGATGACGCGTGAACAGAAATTAGAAAGAGAGAATGAACTCTTGCGTTTAGAGGTAGAAAGTTAAAGGCTTTTCAGATGGATCCCGACGGCTATCCCGAAAAGCACAAACAGCGGTATCATTCGAACTCAAAGAAGAATTTCGATTGAAGGATGTCCTTCAAATTCTAGGCATTCCTGAGTCTTCTAACATTATCATGTCAAACAATTGAAACGAAATAATCCAAATCAAGTGCTCGAAGAAACCATTCAATCTATTTTTGATGAACACGATGGTAATTATGGCTACCGCAGGATTCAATTGGAGTTAAGGAATCGTGGAGTTATAGTAAATCATAAAAAAGTGCAGCGGATCATTCGTAAACTCGGAGCGAAAGATGACAAATTCATTCGTAAATCACGGGGTATCGCTCATATAAAGGAACGATCGCAACCGTGGCAAAGAACCGAATTCACCGTCGTTTCAATACGTCGATTCCCTATCAAAAATTGATAATGGATATTACAGAATTCAAGTGTTCCGATGGTCGAAAACTCTATCTTAGCCCCATTATGGATATGTATAATGGAGAAAATCTATCCCATGGCATCGGTATGCATCCAACACTCGACTTCGTTATGAAGCCTTTAGAAAAAGCACTTCAGATTGTGAAAGACTCAAGATATCGAACGACGATTCACTCCGATCAAGGCTGGCACTATCAACATAAACAATGGGTAACTACGCTCAAAGAACACAAAGTGTTCCAAAGCATGTCGCGAAAAGGAAACTATTTAGATAATTCTCCTATGGAAAACTTCTTTGGCTTATTGAAACAAGAGATGTATTATGATGTACCACTGCGCACGTATGAGGAACTAAAACGAGATATCGAGCTATATATTGATTACTATAATAACAAACGGATCAAACAGAAATTGGCTGGCATGAGTCCGGTACAATACCGTCTTCACACCAGCCAACAAGCTGCGTAATATAAAACTCTAACTTTTAGGGGTGCACATCACCTATGGGGTACTTTTGTTTATAATTAAGAAAAAAGATGTCGTAGCGGATAAATATGACTGAACGATTGTTTACCACAAGAGAACAAGAACAATTACAATGCAATCCCAACGTACAGGCAGTTAGTGACAAAAACATCACGTATACCGATAAATTTAAACGCCATTTTATTGCAGAAAACGAAAAAGGGAGAATGCCACGAGAGATTTTCGAGGAAGCATGCTTAGATGCTGATTTAATAGGTATAAAACGAGTTAGATCTTCAGGAAATCGCTGGTGTGCAGCCTACCGAAAAAGTGGTGTAGAGGGCTTACAGGATACACGAAAAAACAATTCAGATCGCCCGATTGAACGTGACCTAACACCACAACATACAATCGAACGACTAGAAGCGAAGAATCGTTTATTACAAGCGGAGAATGAACTGTTAAAAAAACTTGATCTACTCGAAAGGCAGAAGATGAAAAAGAAATCACAATCCAAACGACACGGAAATACGAACTAATTGACTACATCATCCGAACGTATAAATTAGAACGGTTGGTGAGCTACTTATGCGAAATCATGGAAGTCTCCCGTTCGGGCTACTATAAGCACTTTGAAGAGAAATCTAAACAGAGACGTGCAACACAAGAACAGGCAGATGAAGTCGTAAAGGAAATCATTTTACGGGCCTATCATTTTCGAGGAAGAAGAAAAGAGGCACGCCAAATTAAGATGACACTTCAGAATCAGTATGGCATCACGTATAATCTAAAACGTATCCGCTGTATTATGAAGAAATTTGAGATTATCTGTCCGATCGGCAAGGCCAATCCAGCACGTCGTATGGCGAAGGCAACGAAGGAGGCACATGTGAAAACACGTTACAACGCGAGTTTAAGCAAGGGGTAGCTGAAAAGGTATTATTGAATGATATCAAGTATTTGACATATGGAAATGGCAAACGTGCTTACTTGTCAACGATTAAAGGTACCCAAACGAATGAGGTATTAGCCTATGAACTCTCGTCTTCTTTAGGTCTGGACATCGCAATGAATACGCTTCAGAAACTAAAGAAGCATCGTCATATACTGACAGGTGCCTTTATACATTCAGATCAAGAGTTTCATTATACGAATCCTAGATATTAAGCAGCTGTGAAGAAAATGGGGTTAGGGCAATCGATGTCACGTATAGGAAAATGTTAGGATAACGCCCCACAAGAATCATTTTTTGGTCAAATTAAAGATGAAACCAATATAAAAGATTGCGTGACACTAGAAGAAGTGAGACGAAATATTAAGAGTTATATGACGTACTACATTCATTATCGAGGTCAATGGAATTTGAAAAAGCTGCCGCCTGAAAAATACAGACAACAGCTTCAACTAACAGCCTAGGCTTTTTTAAAACTGTCCTTTACAAAGGGGACATTTTATAAATGATGTGGCTTTTATTATAGATTAAAAGCGAGTTGTTTTGTTAGAAAGATTTTCATAGCGGTGTATTTGGAGTGAATTTCTAATGAAGTGAAAGATAAAAATAAATAATTTACAACGTGTCGAAATCGAAGTGAAAGGCATAAAGTTAACTCGGCAAGAATTAATTGTTTGCTTAAAGGAAAATGGACTATCCCCCATACAGAATATCTAGCAAGTAATCCCGAATGAGTAAGAGCTATATATGCAACATCACTATCTATACTTGAATCACTTGGAAAAGTTCCTGAGAATTTCAAGAACATCAAAATGGACGAAATGAGCATTAGTCAATTCAGTGAGATATTAATCGTAGTATTAATCTTCTTATACAAAAGGTGCGTTCTATGCAAAAGACACCTCGTACAACGGATACATTCATGCTGTTTAATTAAAGGAAGGGGGTACATAGATGAATTACTTAATGAGCACACAATCATTAAAAGATACATTCAATAGTTTATCCACTGAGGTATTGATTAATGATGTTCCTCATCAAGCAGTTATTACAATGGCACACCTAGGAATGCAATCTAAGAGATACATTCATTCATTCAAGGTGACTATGTAGTATTTAATGAAGGTACGTATCTTGTCGTAGAAGATGTAGTCAATCCTTGAGAAGTTTAATATAAAGCTACAATTGAATATTGTAATTATAGGGCACAAACGCCAGATTTTGTTGAGAAAGTGTTAGTAGGTGTTGATCCTGACACAAAAAACGATTTATGAAGAAATAATAAAACCTGGAATACACTTTATATCATTTGTTAAACAGGACAATATAAATATAGTAAACGGAGGATTTAGATTAAATACATCACAATTTACCATGATTGCACCTAACCATGCAGAATTGGATAAAAGTCTAAAACTCAACAATATAATAGATATATATGACCGTAAATTTAAGATAGTCAATATTAATAAATTGCGTACAGGTTATTAGAGATTACTTTAGAAAAGACACCTTAAACATGACAAGTGTAATACTCTATTTCAATTATGATGTACGGCATACAAATATCGCATTTTAGTGGTAATACTGTTACGATATATCCAACAATAATTGTACGAAATATTTGAATGGAAACCTTGATATATCAACGTTTAATGATCGATGCGTTTGAAGACGACGACGATGTTCAGAACGTCTATCCTAATGCATCGGATGAGTAATGAATGCTAGCCAGTCAACAACTTTTAAGCAAGTAAAGTTGTTAACTGGTTTTTTTGTTGTTGACAATGATAATGAGATTCATTATCATTTAACTTAGTTGCTGAAGAATTTATACTCTTTAGTAGAATAAAAGGGGGAATTAATTATGATTATCGTAACAAACACAAATAAGATAATAAAAGATCGTGGACATGAATTGGTTACGCGTTTTGATAAAAAAGGAAAAGTGGAGCAGATGGAAGGGTTTTTAGGACTGGAAGTATTGTTCACGGATAATTTACCAGATTATGACGAAGTGACGATCAGCACGCGTTGGGAATCAAAAGAAGCTTTTGAGGCATGGACGAAAAGCGATGCATTTAAGGAAGCGCATTCACATCGCGACGGACAGCCTGGATACGTTATTAGCAATAAAGTGTCATTCTATGATGTTAGGGTAGTACGTGATCCAGTTGTTGCGGTGTAAATGCAAGCATCGTGTGTAGAAGTTCAGAAAAAAATCACCCCTCACTTTTGAATTGCCAAGTGAGAGGTGATCGGATATTGATTATGCTTTAACGCCAGAAGATTTTGGCTGCGTCAAGAGACCGCCTTTTTCTTTTAAGTATTTTTCAATACCTTCAGCTGCACGGTATGAAAGTGCACCGATTGTTGGGGTAGGGTGGTGACTACTGAAGTGTGGTAGTGCAGATCCGCCAACGACGAATAAGTTTTCCATTTCCCACAGTTGCAAGTAGTTGTTTACCGCAGACGTTTCTGGATCTTCACCCATAGCTACGCCGCCAATATAGTGCATTCCGCCATAAGTGTGGTCAAATTGGTCTGGAATTTCGTCCTGATCAATAATGTCCGCACCCATTGCTTCCATGATTTCTGTACATTTTTCAATACCGAATTTCGCGATGTTCTTATCTTGATCTGTTAATTTATTGGTAATACGTAGTACTGGATCTCCAAACTCATCTTTATACGTAGGGTCTAAGTCCATAAAGTTGTGCCACCAAGGCATAACTGCTGCGGAGTACCAAACCGTTAACGTACGGAAAGCATAGAAGAGTGATTTTTCTTTAAATTCTTCACCCCATGTTGGTGTGCCTTTAGGAACAAAGTTATTCTTAATGGCCCCATCTCCGTATTGACGAAGTTCGATTCCACCACCATGAATGAAGTCTAGATCTGTGTGGTCAAATAAGTCCGCTTCATAATCGCTTACAGCGCCACCTAATCCGCCAGCACCCATATAGTAGTTGAATTTCTTGTCGTTAAAGAAGCCAGTTGCACCTAGGAAAGTACTGTTGAATTGTCCTGTAAAGTTACGGCCAATCGTTCCTTTTCTAGTCTCAGGGTTATAGATTTCACCAATATCCGATAGCATGAGCAGGCGGTTATTTGAGAATGTGAATGCCGCAAGAACGACAACGTCAGCTGGTTGTTCGAATTCTTGTCCTGTTCTTGTGTCAGTATATAAAACGCCTGTCGCTTTCCCGTCTTTATGAAGAACTCTTCTGACGAGTGAATTGGTTCTGATTTCACAGTTACCAGTTTTGCGAGCAGTCGGAATAACTGTTGCAAGAGGATCTGATTTTGAACCGAAGTCACAGCCGTACATTGTACAGAACGAACAGAACATACATTGGTTCAATGTCTCACCATCAGGATTTGTATACGTTTGAGACATGTTTCCTGAAGCCATTTGATAAGGGTGTAAGCCGATCTCTTTTGCCGATTCTTTAAACAACTTAATCGCAGGAGAAGCTAGCATAGGTGGGTTTGGATACTCATTTGATCTCTTGTCACCAAGTGGATCAGGTTCTCCTGAAATCCCAGCCGTTTGTTCCCATTTAGCATAATAAGGCTCTAGTTCATCATACGTAATTCCCCAGTCACGAATTTGCATGCCTTCTGGAATTTTGTCTTCTCCATAACGTTCGATTGTTTTTGAACGAATTTCGAAGTCATATGAGCGCCAGCGGTATACGGAACCTGCCCAGTGCATACTTCCGCCACCAAGGTCTGTCCCTGTGTTCATATCTTTTTGCAAGCGTACAGGTAGTGCAGCATCGCCTATTGAAACACGAGACGTAATCGTATCGCCTGTTAATTTTTCAATCATTTCATGTCTGTTTGTATAACGTAACTCATCTTTAACACCTATAAAATCTGAACGTGTTTGATCTTTACCACGTTCCAACATTACGACTTGATAGCCTGCTTTGGAAAGTTCAGCTGAAACAATACCGCCAGCCCAACCACTACCAACGACTACAACGTCTACTTTATCTAATTTTTTAGCCATTTATGCGTCCTCCTAAATTAAAGCCCTTGGTAATTACGTAAACTTGAAGGCTCCATTACAATAAACTCTTCTTCTTCGATTTTATCTAAAAAGCTCATGATCGGCCCAGGGTATTCTTTCATTCTCCAAGCTTCCATATTACGATTTCCACCGTAAACAGGATCTGCATAAACGCCTTCGATAGTTGTTTGACGCAACAAGCTAAAGAAGTCTGCGGAATCTACCCCACTGAACTTCACTACACCTTTTTCAAACATTTGTAAAATTTCATCCTGCTGTTTAGGTTCTAGATTAACAAACCGCTCACCAAATTTATCTTGTGAAGTTTTCTCCATAGCGTTAAGCCCTTCAAGGAAAAATGTACCTCTCGTCATTTTCGTTTGATAGTTAGCCGTACCAGCCGGTAACTTCACAACAGTGGACGATGTGATGACTTCATTTGTTTGACGTTTTTCTTCTTCATATACGTCCGTTTTTGTAATCGATGGGAAAGGACCAACCATATAGTCATTCGCATTTCTTCCCCAGTTGCTTGCACATTGGCGGTCAATGAAATAAGGCACACCTAGTTCGATTGCCCCCATGCCATTTTTGTTCTCTGGATAGATTCTTTCAGTTGCAGCAGATAGCAACGCGAAATCTTCATTTCGACTGAAGAACGTACGTGCATCAAACGATACTTGTTTGCCTGCCTGCGATGTTGTTTCATCCTTCGTACCTTTTTGGAACTGATTCGTTAGCAAACCACCAAATAGTGATCCACCTAAAAGTCCACCAGCGACAAGACCGCCACTCTTCAAAAACTTTCTTCGGCTTAAATCTTGAGTATCTTGATTGGGATTTTTGTTATTGGTCATAGTGTAGTTCCTCCTTCACATTTGTCATGAAATGTGGCGACAATTGCCGAGGCAAGTATAATCGCACCGTTTCTTTACTTTATAGACTCAGACTTTTCTGAATCTGTTTTCTTATCCTTGTCGTCTTCTTCTAGAATATCTTTTGTTGCCTTTTTAAATTCTGCTAACGTTTTACCGACAGCGGAACCAATTTCCGGCAATTTTCGCGGTCCGAATAAAATTAGAATAATGACTAAGATAATTATTAATCCAGGTACACCGATTGATGCCAAACTCATAAAACTCCCTCCTCTTACATTATTTTTTACATATTTACAATGTATTGGTAGAGCTCTGGCTAGTTTGCTAAATTCGTAAGGGAATTCTGGCCCTTATATATGATAGTGTTATTCGACAAAAAATGCAAAGTAATTCTACGAAGTTTTTTAACAATTATATTGCATGAATAAATAAAATAATCTGCTTATGGCTTTTCTGAATAGATGTAAAATTAGGAGTAGTTTCAGTATTGAAATGGTTGAATACCTAACATAAACTAACTGATTTTTATTCAGGAGGTGCCATGAAATTATAATTCACTAATTTTATGTAATCATTTTGTTCGAGAGTAAGCTACTTCATGCTTTTGAAAAAATAGATGAGTAGTATAGTTGTTCACGTTTCACTTCTGAGCCACTTATCACAAATCTGTGTAATTCACAAAAGTAGGAAGTAGTAATGAAGTATTGGGAAAAATGAAACTTGTTACACTTAATAAACGTATCCAATTTAGTAGACAAATTTATATATGTAATAGTAGTAACTTCCATTAAAGGAGAAATCGGTTATTGATTCAATATGCTAGTTTAAAGTAATAGAAAACGAATCGTGGCGCTATAGTGTAAGAAATCAAATGTATGATGAAAGCATGTATAGGGTTAAAGTTCAGATCTCAAGGAAAGTGATTGGATTGAATAAAGATGAAGTGAAAAATCTTTGAGTGGGTATGAAGAAGGCGGTTTACGAGAGGCGAGAGAGGTCGTATGGAAACTCTTTGAATGAATGAACAAGAAGCATTCAACTTAACTGGAAATGAGCGTGACCTTTGATTAGGGTTATCATCTATTTAGTAATAGGGGGGTTATAAGGAAATATTGTTCAATAACCAATATTGAAAGGAGTTCTTTTGTGAGAGTTTTATGGTTTCCAGTATTGGCATCAGTTGGGACGATGGCTCTATTATATTGGATTGGGAATATATTTACTTTGTCTCTTTTTAGGTTTTCATTTGCTCTAAATGAACCGTTAGAGAATGGCTTGATTTTTGATGCGAATATTGCAATACTTCCTTTTGCTATCGGCTTAATAGTTGGATTAATTGTGCAACGTATAGGTAAAGTCAGAAGCAAACGAGATACAATGAAAAGGCAGAGATAAAATGAATGATAAAAGTGAAAAAATAAGTTCGGATTTTGATGATAATGTTATTACACTAACGGGTGCTCGTTTACGGAAAAATATTTGAAGCATTCGCTTAGTTGCTCGGGTCGGAAGCCGACGACTGAGAGGATCACGCTCTCTTTTAAGAACGTGTCCGGCTGCAGCATAGTTCCACGGGTTGCTACCACTATCCCGTTAACGAGGGGGATTATTGTACATGTATGAATGTTTGCAGCGCAGGAGTGTAAAAAAGACTTTTGACAAGGAGAGGCTAGATGTCTTTTTACGACTTAACAAAAAAGAGAGAAAATATTTGACGAGTGATATTTAGAAAACAATGGGTGTATAAATTATTAAAAAGGAGTCAGTTCAATGGATAGTACAATAAAGAGGCTTTTTGAAAACCTTAGAGATGAAGATAAGGAAGTACAATACGAAGCACTTATGAAGTTGTTTGATATTACGAATGAGAAAGTAAACTGGGCTTATGAAGTCTGGGATCAACTGCTGACGGACTTAACAGAAGGTGATAACCACCAAAGATCAAGAGCTGCACAGTTCCTCTGTAATTTGGCGATAAGTGATCCAGAAAAAAGAATGGTAAAGGATTTCCCGATGGTTTGGGCTGTAACAAAAGATAAGAAATTTGTAACAGCAAGACATAGTCTAAAATCCATTTGGAAAATTGCCTTAGCTGGTGCTGAGCAAAAAGAGTTGGTATTAAACACCCTTGCCAATAGATTTACAAACGGAACCGATGAAAAAAATTACACGTTGATTCGTTATGATATTATCGAGAGCCTTAGAAAACTTTATGATGAAATAAAAGATGAGCAAGTTAAGAAACTTGCATTGGATTTGATTGAAAAAGAAGAGGATAAAAAATACAAAAAGAAATATGCATCAGTATGGAAATAGTTAGTATCATTTAAAGTTGGCGCGATTGTGGAATGCGGGATTAGCTGAACTAATATAAGAAGCATAATTACGCTTGTCACAAAAGCGCTGGGTGAAATAATTTACTAAGAACAGCATAGAAGAGGAGTATATTTTTCTTAACAACAAACAAGAGCGTCACTGAACGGTAAATAAGCATTGTTTCAGGTTTAGGGGTATTCCACAATAAGGTGAGTTAAACAAATGATTTTTGAAGCAGCCACTTAGTAAATCAGAAGAAGTTTAACGAAATTCAAGATTTAATCGCCATTTTATTGCGAGCGATATCACTCGATCTAGAGGTAAACACAGATAATGAGGAGTGATCCATTGATAGTAAGAGAAATAGAAATAGCGGATGCGGAGAAACTTTCCCGACTAATGGAACATGTAGAAGCGAGCTCGGAATATATGTTAATGGAAGCTGGGGAAAGAGAAAGCGGTCATGCGCAACAAATGCAAAGGATAAACCGTATAAAAAATAGTGGTAATTCCACTATCTTAATAGCTGAAAATGAACTAAATGAGTTAGCAGGATATCTATTTGCTATCGGTGGAGATGTGAAAAGGAATAGACATTGCGCATATATTGTAGTGGGGATTGCTGAAACTTTCAGAGGACATGGCGTAGGCACGAAGCTATTTATGGAGTTGGATCAATGGGCAAGGCATCATACTATCCATCGTTTAGAGTTAACGGTCGTTACTCGAAATGAAGCAGGTTTGTCTTTATATAAAAAGATGGGGTTTGAAATCGAAGGAACTAAAAAACATTCTTTATATATCGGTGAAGAATTTGTTGACGAATATTATATGGCCAAGTTCATAGACACATTTGACGAATACACTAGTTAAGTCCTCATTCCATTTCGAATGAGGACTTTTTACGTATGTGAATGCATTTCTCACTGTTTATTTACGTACTTCTAGCGTCTCCAACATCTGTTCAAATCGTGCGCCATGGCCTTCTTGTGCTTCAAGGAAATAGTTCTCCTTAATGAGCAATGTGCCACCGTCTACTTCCATCATGTAGATCGTCACGACTTCACTATCCGATTCTTCTCCGGAAGTACCATGTAATGAAATCGCGTTAATTGGTGCAGTAATTGACTTTTCCTCAAGCGGCATAGTATATTCCTGTTCCATATCTTCCATTACACTTTCTGGAGTTTGATCTTTGACGTATAAAAATGTCATATTCACCTCAGGATACCCTTTAGGCACTTCGTCAATCGGCATGAGCTTGTCTTCTTTTTCACCGGTCTCAAACGTATATCGTTCCGAATCAATATACAGTGAATACATGGCATCGCTGCCTTCGACGAGATCCATCGTGATAGTAGAGTCTTCACCTTCAACAGGTAGTACGACATCCATTGTGGGTTCACGCTCCGGCAAAGTTGCTGTTTCTTCAGGTATTTCTTCGACAGGTGTTTCTGCGGGGGACTTTACTTCTTCGGTTGGTTTTTCTGTTGCTGGATTACAACCGACAAGTAGTAGCGACATAGCAAAACTCGCATAAATCATTGTTCGCATATAGCTTCCTCCTTTAAAAAGACGTAGAACTACTTTATATGTATACGTTTACATGCAAAGAAGGTTTCAAATGTCAAGCAAATTATTAGAAATAAAAATGAGCAAGCGCTATGATAAGTCCTGCAGATATTAAAACAAAAGGGAGATTTACATTATGACAATCAAAGTAAAAGCAGTAATCGGTAGTACAAGCTCCACTTCATACAATTTAAAGTTAGTGAAATTCATGGCTAAGCGCTATAAAGAAGAATTGGAAATTACTCCGGTTCTCATCAACGATTTAGAAATGTTCTCTATCGATATTGAAAGCGAACCAACTGTAGCAGTTCAAACATTTAAAGATGACGTGAAAGATTCAGACGCAGTGATGTTCGCGACACCGGAGTATAACTTCTCTATTCCCGGGGCAATGAAAAATGCGTTGGACTGGTTGTCACGTGGCGGAGACTTTACGTTACACGGTAAAACAGGCTTTATCGTAGGGTCATCAATGGGAGTGTTTGGTTCAGTAAGAGCACAGATCCACTTACGTGAAATTCTTTCTAACCCAGCACTAGCGCCTAACTTATTGCCAGGTAACGAAGTATATATCGGTGCTATTCACACGAAAATGGATGAAGAAGGAAATATTACAGACGAAGCAACAATCGCATTCCTTGATACGGTTGTACAGAATTTCATCGTTTTCCATAAGAAACAGCAAGCAATGGCTCACGCATAAGTAGGATGAACGGAGTTGTCCAAGTCGTCATTATTTTAAATGACGACTGGTGACAGCTCTTTTTTGATGCGAAATAGTATGCGATAAGAAAACAAAAGGCTGGCAGAAGTGTTGGGGAAGGGGATTGGTGCTTCGGAGGGGACGCTTTCCTAGAGGGCTCACCGCAGGTCCATGGGAAAGCGTCCGCCAACTGGAGCCTCCATCCCATCACACTCACAAATTCACTCACTATTTTTACTTGTACTTGTACTTGTACTTGCATTTGAACTTGAACTTGAACATAAATTAGTTAAAATACACACCTATTTTATTTATGCGAATTTCCGAAGGTCGTACAAGTAGAAAACCCGTTCGTATGCTATAATAGCAGGTATACTTTAGGGGGAGAATACTTTGTACGATTACATAAAAGGCTATGTGACACGTGTGACACCTGAATATGTAGTGCTGGAGCAATCTGGAATTGGTTGGCAAGTCATGACGCCGAATCCATTTGCTTTCCATGTAACAGAAGAGGTGCAGCAAGTGTTCACGTATTTGCATGTGCGTGAAGATACGCAGTTATTGATTGGCTTTAAGACGCTGGAACAACGAGAACTGTTCCGTAAACTGATTACCGTTTCTGGAATCGGTCCTAAAGGCGCGCTCGCAATTCTTGCGAACGGCTTGCCATCTCAAGTGGTAAGTGCGATTGAGCGTGAAGATGAAGGGTTCCTTGTGCAGTTTCCTGGTGTCGGCAAGAAGACAGCGCGTCAAATGATCTTGGATTTAAAAGGCAAACTTCATGATCTGTTTACGGAAATTGATTTGCCGGATTCGGAAGATACATTGCTTACGCTTGCTGAAAGTGATGAGCTTGATGAAGCGTTGCTTGCGTTGACTGCGCTTGGGTATTCGGATCGCGAACTGAAGAAAGTGAAGCCGAAACTCGAAAAAGAAGAGCTCGATACAGAAGGCTATATGCGACTTGCGTTAAAATTGTTATTGAAACAAGGCTAATACGATGGAGGTGGTTCCAATGGATGAACGCATACTGACGAATGAAGCGACGGATTTTGATGATAGTTTTGAACAATCATTACGCCCGCAATTATTGCAACAATATATCGGTCAGCAGCAAGCGAAAGATAATTTATCGATTTTTATCGAGGCGGCAAAAAAGCGGGAAGAAAGTTTGGATCATGTGTTGTTATACGGTCCTCCTGGGCTTGGAAAGACGACGCTCGCTACGGTGATCGGCAATGAAATGGGTGTTAATGTCCGCATGACGAGCGGTCCTGCTATTGAACGTCCGGGTGACTTGGCGGCAGTCGTGTCTTCGTTGGAGCCGGGCGACGTCTTATTCATCGATGAAATCCACCGGCTGAACCGCGCGATTGAAGAAGTGCTGTATCCAGCAATGGAGGATTTCTGTCTAGATATTATGGTCGGGAAAGGTCCGACTGCGCGTTCTGTACGACTTGATTTACCGCCGTTTACATTGATCGGCGCGACGACGCGTGCAGGAGCACTGTCTGCTCCGCTCCGTGACCGTTTCGGTGTACCGCTTAGACTAGAGTATTATGAAGTGGAATCATTGACGGAGATTGTCATTCGAAGCGCCAATTTATTTGCCGTGGACATCGATCCACTAGCAGCTGTGGAACTGGCGAAACGCTCTCGTGGAACGCCACGTATTGCGAATCGTCTGCTGCGAAGAGTGCGCGATTATGCACAAGTGCGCGGTAACGGAATCATTACACTATCGATTGCACAAGAAGCACTCGATATGTTACAAGTAGATCATCATGGACTCGATCAAATCGACCATCAGTTGCTCCATAGCATGATCGAACGATTCCGTGGCGGTCCGGTTGGCATTGATACACTCGCTGCAAGTATTGGTGAAGAGTCGGTGACGATTGAAGACGTCTATGAGCCGTATTTATTACAAATGGGATTTATTCAACGTACATCAAGAGGTCGGATGGCGACGGAAAAGGCTTACGAGCATTTCGGTTATCCGCTTCCTGAGTGACAGATAGGAGTTAGCATGATGGAAGTAGAAGACTTTGATTTTGATTTACCAGAACATTTAATTGCTCAAACACCGCTTTTGGATCGCACGGCGAGCCGTTTACTCGTTATGGGACGTGATAACGGTATCGTTACACATAAGCATTTTCGTGATTTAGTGGATGAACTAGAAGCAGGGGACTTGCTCGTGTTAAACGATACAAAAGTATTGCCAGCACGTTTGATCGGGACGAAAGAAGAAACCGGTGCAACGATTGAAGTGTTATTGTTAAAAGAAACAGGTGACGACCGCTGGGAAACATTGGTCAAGCCTTCAAAACGTATAAAAGTAGGGACGGTCGTGACGTTTGGTGACGGCTTGTTGCAGGCTGAATGTACCGCACTTGGTGAACAAGGCGGGCGTGAATTCAAATTTAGTTATGACGGCATTTTCTATGAGTTGCTTGATCAGCTCGGACAGATGCCATTGCCTCCATATATTACTGAGACATTGGAAGATCAGACACGCTATCAAACCGTTTTCGCAAAAGAGCGTGGATCTGCGGCAGCACCTACAGCGGGCTTGCATTTTACGGATGAAATCTTAGATGCATTGCGTGAAAAAAGCGTGCGAATCGCGTTCATTACGCTACACGTTGGACTTGGTACATTCCGTCCTGTTAGTGTGGATACTATTGAAGATCACACGATGCATGCGGAATATTATGTGATGACGGAAGAAACGGCTGCACTTGTTCGTGAGACAAAAGCGAATGGTGGTAGTGTAGTGGCGGTTGGTACGACATCTACACGGACGCTTGAAACGATTGCTTCAGAGAATAACGGAGAAGTGGTGGCTGCGAGTGGCTGGACTTCGATATTTATTTATCCTGGCTATGAGTTTAAAGCAATTGACGGCTTAGTGACGAATTTCCACTTGCCGAAATCTACGCTATTGATGTTGTTGTCGGCATTTGCCGGACGCGATCACGTCATGAGTGCATATGAAGAAGCCGTGAAAGAGCAGTATCGCTTTTTCAGTTTTGGGGACGCGATGTTTATCCGCCCTGCTACAAGAAAGGAACGAGATTAATTGGCAGCTATTACGTATGAACATATCAAAACATGTAAACAAACGGGTGCGCGACTGGGAATTGTCCATACACCACACGGTTCATTTGAAACACCTGCTTTCATGCCGGTTGGAACACAAGCTACAGTAAAAACGATGGCTCCGGAAGAATTGAAAGCAATGGGTGCAGGCATTATTTTAAGTAACACGTATCACTTATGGTTGCGTCCAGGTAATGAAATCATTAAAGAAGCAGGCGGATTACATAAGTTCATGAACTGGGATCGTCCCATTTTGACGGATTCCGGTGGCTTCCAAGTGTTTTCTTTAAGTAAATTCCGTGACATTAAAGAAGAAGGCGTTCATTTCCGTAATCATATTAATGGAGATAAGTTGTTCTTGAGTCCAGAAAAAGCGATGGAGATCCAAAACGATTTAGGTGCCGATATTATGATGGCGTTTGACGAATGTCCTCCATTCCCTGCGACGCATGAGTATATGAAAGCGAGTGTTGAGCGTACGTCACGATGGGCTGAACGTTGTCTTGAAGCGCATGGACGTCCGAATGATCAAGGGTTATTCGGTATCGTACAAGGTGGCGAGTTTGAAGATCTTCGTAAGCAAAGTGCGCGTGATCTAGTATCGATGGATTTCCCAGGCTACGCAATCGGTGGATTGTCCGTCGGGGAACCGAAAGATATTATGAATAAAGTGCTGGACTTCACGACACCATTACTTCCGCAAGATAAGCCGCGTTATTTGATGGGTGTTGGATCTCCAGACTCATTGATCGACGGTGCGATCCGTGGAATTGATATGTTTGACTGTGTCTTGCCGACGCGCATTGCACGTAATGGTACGTTGATGACGAGTGAAGGTCGTTTAGTTGTCAAAAATGCGAAGTACGAAAGAGATTTTGGTCCGCTTGATCCGAACTGTGATTGTTATGCGTGCAAAAACTATAGTCGTGCCTATATTCGTCATTTAATTCGTGCGGGTGAAACATTTGGTATACGTTTGACGTCCTATCATAACCTGCACTTTTTGCTGAATTTAATGGAGCAAGTACGTCAGGCTATACGTGAAGATCGCCTCGGTGATTTCCGCGAAGAGTTTTTTGAGCAATACGGCTTCAACAAACCGAATGCAAAAAACTTTTAAATCTTGTATAATAAAAAATGATGCTTCAGGAAGGGGGAAAATATATAATGATGGAACAATACGGTGGTATTTTTACACTAGTAATCATGGTAGCTATTATGTGGTTTTTACTCATTCGTCCTGCTCAGAAGAGACAGAAGGCAGCGAAAGAGATGCAAACTAGTTTAAAGCGTGGAGACGAAGTAGTTACAATCGGTGGTATTCACGGAACTGTGGATGCAGTAGATGAAACTTCTATTTTCTTGCGTGTATCTGAAACTACAGTTTTGCGTTTTGACAAGCAAGCAGTAGGCAGAGTTGTAACAGCGTCATAATAAAAAGCGGTTATCTAGTGGTATATCCATAGATTGCCGCTTTTTTGTTTGTTTACGTATAGAAAAAAGATCTGCCGGCACACTAAGTGTGAAGGAGGCAGATATGCTGTGCATGAGTTACTCATCATCGGATTGCGTACGGTGTTTTTATATATTTTTCTTCTTGTAATATTACGCATTATGGGAAAACGAGAAGTCGGCGAATTGGGTGTCATTGATATTGTGGTCTTTATTATTATGGCGGAAGTAGCTGCAATGATCGTAGAATCCCCTGACAAACCTATTATCGAAGGGATTCTTCCTATCCTTCTGTTACTGGTCATTCAATATATTTCGTCGATGATTTCATTGAAAAGTAAGAAGTTTCGTGATCTTGTCGATGGAGATCCGACGCTAATCATTCGCCATGGAGAGATCCAGGAAGATGAAATGCGTAAACAGCGTTATAATCTCGACGACTTGTTTCAACAATTACGCGAAAATCAAGTCGGTTCGATTCATAATGTGACGTTTGCGTATCTGGAACCTTCCGGAAATTTATCCGTATTTACAAAAGACGGCGACTTGCCGATTGTGGGACTTGTGCTTGACGGCGATATTCAGCCTGAGCATTTGGAGTTGATCGGCAAGACAGAAGACTGGTTGCTACAAGAGTTACATGCTAAAAACATCACCGATTTAAGCAAGATTTTCTATTGCTCGTATGAACAAGGTGAAATTAGAGTGCAACTAAAACATGATTAATAGCGTTTAACTAAATTCCGTAGCATGATAAAGTCCTGTGCTTTTATTTGTCTTGTCAGCAATAATAAGGCAAGTAGCACGCCTGATGTAATGGCGCATTCGACGAATAAATGATGCGAACCGATCGGAATAAAAATCGGGCGGATGACGACGGTCAACAGAAATACAATATACGTCATCGCGAACATCGAAAATCCAGTGGCGGTCGATTTGTTTTGACGCAGTGTCGCAATATGCAGGAAAGATGTAACGAGTACACCAAAACCGATTGCGAGAACGGCACCTGTTTCTTGAAGACCTGGTTGTGATGCCAAAATGAACATGACCGCGAGCTTGGCGATCCCTCCGTAGACGGAGTTCATCATGCCAGCTTTCGCATCGCCCGTCGCCTGCAAAATTGAATAGAGTGGACTTTGAATATAATAAAAGAAGAAGATGGGCGCAAGCATCGTCATATAGCTGCCGCCTTCAACAATATGGAATAGCTTCTCCGCAAGTTCTTGCCCGTGTATATAAAATACGGTGGCCGCAAATGCACCGGTTAAGGCGGATAAACGCAATGCTAAGTGAATACGTTCTTGTAACTTCTTGACGTTACTCGAAGCGACTGCACCACTGACCGCTGGAACGAGCACGACGGATAATGCATACGGAATGAATGCAGGAAACAATAATAATGGAATAAGTACCCCTGAAATGACTCCATACAATGAAGTGGCGGCTACTGTTCCAACGCCTGCCATGGAAAGTGCGCGTAAAAAGATAATAGGCTCGAGAAACCATGTGAAAGTTCCAAATAGACGACTGCCTGACGAAGGAAGTGCCACCTCAAGGATGGGCTCCATCGGATAGCGCGGTTCTTTTTTCTGTGGCTTTGGCTCCTTTTTTTGTTGCTGACGGTATTTGTACAAAAGATAAAGTACCGACACGACTTCAGCGAGGAGTGTCACAGCCATCGCATATGCTGCATTCATCATTGGATCTTCTGGCGCTAGAATGTACGGCAACATCCAGGTAATTAATAAAATACGAAAGATTTGCTCGATGACTTGTGCCCATGCTGTTTCTTCAATACGTGAAATCCCTTGGAAATATCCTCTGATTAATCCACCAATTGAGGCGATAGGTACGATGGCGAGCGCTACATATAATGCTGTAGAGGTCGCGCTGTTACCGAGTAAAGTTTCGGCTAGAAAAGGGATAAACAGAATACATGCAGGAATGAAGACTGCGCCAGATAAGATAGTGATAAATGTGGCGGTTCTCATAACTTGTCGTAATTGTACAGTGCCGCCTTGCGCTTTTAGTTCCGCTATCACCTTCGCAATCGCAATCGGCACACCAAGCTGTACTAAGGAGAGGAAAAAGACGAACGCCGGGTATGCGGTCATATAGATCCCGACCGTTTCTTCTCCTGCTACCCGCATAAATTGAATTCGATAGACGAAGCCGAGTAATTTTGATAAAAACACGGCCGCCATCAAAAAGATCGTCCCCCGAATAAATGATGACACCCTACACCACTCCTTCTGATTAGCCACGTTTTCCGATACAATAAGAATGCTTGGGAAAAACCCAAATATAGTTAAGTGTATGTGATATAATCAAGTTTATTCCGGAACAATACACGAGGGGGGAAGCGGCATTGGATCAACAGTTGACAGACTTATACAGACAGTTGCTCCCTGCACTAGAAAGTAAAAAGCAAGAATTGACGTTTTACGGCTACTCGGAGATTACGGAAGAAGATTTACTGAAATATGTAGTGGAGAAAAAGTGGCGAAAAAAAGAAATTTCTGCGATGCGTTCATATGAAATGATTTCAGATGTTTTAACCATTACGGCGGCACAGTTCATGACCCATACGCAAACAGAGGCTCAACGTAACAGTGAAGAAGTGTTGGAATTGAGTAAAGAAGAATGGTCTGTGTTATTTTCGCCTAAAAAAACGGATTGATTGGTCATTCCTATCATGAAGTATTTGACACAGACAATCTACTGTTTCATAATTGGTATGTTGTACAATGAGAGAAGAAAGTACATAACAGGTGCTATGCCGCTCTAGTATATGAGGGGGAAAAGGAAATATGAAAAACAGAGGAAGGATCGTCGCGTTTTTGCTGCTTATCGTCATTTTGGCATCAACGGTGTTTTCCACGACGAGTCCGATTTTAAAAGATGTCAAGCTAGGTCTTGACTTGCAGGGTGGTTTCGAGGTTCTGTACCAAGTGAAACCATTGAAAGAAGGACAAAAGATTACGGAGTCAACAGTTGCCGATACGGCCCGTGCGTTGACGAATCGTATTGACGTGCTCGGTGTAAACGAACCAAGCATTCAAATCGAATCGAATAACCGAATCCGCGTTCAGCTTGCCGGGGTAGAAGATCAGGAAACTGCCCGCGAATTATTGTCCACTCAAGCCAATCTTTCATTCCGTAATGCGGACGATGAATTGATGCTCGATGGTAATGATTTGAAAGAAGGTAAAGCAAAAGCCAATTTCGATGAAAACAACAACCCAGTTGTTACATTGGAAATGAAAGATCCAAATAAGTTTGGAGAAGTTACATCTGAAATTGCAGCCATGAAGCCGAACAACATGCTCGTTATTTGGTTGGACTTCATCGAAGGCGAAAATTCCTTTGCTGAAGAAGCCGCAAAACCGGAACCTGCTTTCATCTCGGCTCCGTATGTGTCTAAGACCATCAACTCTTCAAATGTTGAAATCTCAGGTAACTTCTCTATTGAAGAGACGAAAAACCTGGCGGGTATTTTGAACGCAGGTGCATTACCTGTTGATTTAGAGGAAATTTACTCGACTTCTGTCGGTGCACAATTTGGTGAACAAGCACTAGATAAAACGATATTTGCCGGAATTGTCGGTGTCAGCTTAGTGTTTATCTTCATGGCACTCTATTACCGTTTGCCAGGGCTGATCGCAGTTGTCACACTGTCTGTTTATATTTTCTTGATTTTGCTAGTGTTCACATTAATCAATGGTGTGTTGACACTACCAGGTATCGCGGCATTAATGCTCGGGGTCGGTATGGCGGTCGATGCCAATATCATCACCTATGAGCGGATCAAAGAAGAATTACGTGTCGGAAAATCGGTTAAAACGTCCTTTACGGCTGGAGCGAAGTCTTCGTTCACCGCAATCCTCGATGCGAACGTCACGACACTCCTTGCAGCAGTAGTATTGTTCATTTTTGGTACAAGCTCTGTTAAAGGTTTCGCGACGATGCTCATTATTAGTATTTTGGTCAGTTTCCTTACAGCGGTTTGGGGATCTCGTCTATTGCTTGGACTACTCGTTCACAGTGGATACCTCGACAATAAGGTAAGCTGGTTCGGATTGAATAAGAAGCAAGTACATTCGGCAGACGAAGGCTATGAAACACTTGATCTCACGACGAAATTTGATCGTTTCGATTTCGTTCATTCAAGAAAACGTTTCTATACTCTCTCTATCGTCTTGTTGCTTGTAGGGGCTATCATGCTTGGTGTCTTCAAGCTCAACTTAGGAATCGACTTCTCAGGCGGTACGCGCGTGGAAATGCTTGCTGAACAACAGCTCGATGAAACGGACGTAACGAAACTGCTAGAAGAAATCGGTCATCCAACGTCCGACGTCGTCATATCAGGTGATGACAAGAATATTGCGGTAGCGCGATATAAAGAAGACTTTAGTCAAGAAGAAGTCAATAAAATCAAAAAAGAGTTGTCTGAAGAATATGGCGCAGAGCCAAACGTTTCGACGGTCTCCAATACGGTAGGTAAAGAGCTCGTGCGCAATGCGATTTATGCTCTTGCAGTTGCCGCTCTTGGAATCATCATCTACGTAGCGTTCCGTTTCGAATGGCGCATGGGTCTAGCAGCAATTATCGGTTTACTGCACGACGCGTTCTTCATGATTGCGATCTTCAGTATTTTGCGACTTGAAGTAGATATCACATTCATTGCGGCGGTACTAACGATTATCGGGTACTCGATCAACGATACAATCGTCACCTTCGACAGAATACGTGAAAACTTGAATCGCTCGAAACATATTAGTACGGACGATGAGTTGGCGGCAATCGTCAACAAATCCTTGCGACAGACACTTGGCCGTTCGGTTAACACGGTTCTGACAGTTATCTTCGTCGTAGTGGCATTGATGGCACTCGGTGCAGAATCAATTCGACCGTTCTCTATCGCATTATTGATTGGTTTGATTGCAGGTACGTATTCTTCCATCTTCATCTCTGCTCAACTTTGGTTCGATCTAAAGAGAAAGCAAATAGCGAAGAGTGGCGGAATGAAAGTAGAAAAAGAGAAAAAACAATGGGGCTCAGACGAACCTGTTGTGTAATACGTTTGAACTATATAAAAAGCAGGGTATACTTCGGTATATCCTGCTTTTTTGAATGGAGGAATGAAGCGTATGAAATTTCAATGGACTGTTCTAGTTGGTTTATTATTTGCTGTATTGATCGCGGTGTTTGCTGTGTTTAATGTGGAGTCTGTGCCGGTGAATTATTTCTTTGGTACGGAGATGATTCCGCTTGTGCTGATTATTCTTGGTTCGGCATTGCTTGGTGCAATTATTAGCGGTTTCTTCGCTATTTATAAGTCGTATCGAAGTGGGCGACGTGTGAAGGAGTTGGAGAAGCAGTTGCATGTGAAGGAAGAGGAGTTGGCGGCGCAGCGTATACAGATGCAGGAGATGGAGGAGCGCATCGATACGTTGATGGAGCCGCCGTTGGTTCAGGCGGAGGTTATTCCACCGAAAGAGTTGTATTGAACAGGTGATACCACAGCAGGTCGTGATGTGCGACTTGTTGTGGTTTTTGTGTTGGTTTTTCTAAGGGGAGGAAGTGCGATAGTGTGACGGTATTTTGCTTGTGTCCGTAATAAATGGCGCTTGTGATAGTTTTGGTAGATGCTTTTCTTTGTATAGACACAAAACAGGACTTTATCTAGTTTGAAAAGTAGCCTCGTATTATCCAATCGATTGTCACATATCGGAAGTTATTCCCTCAGATCCCATAGAAAAAAACGACAGTAGTTGATCTTCGTTTCAGGCGGCGACTCCCTCTTGAAAAGGTGATGATGACAAGGCTTGTCGCATTATTCTATTGACCCAAAAAGAATTTATATGACTAGTAAAGAGAATCGTCTACCTGAAAGTACATA
>NZ_PDYX01000110.1:0-408 GCF_002743265.1 Sporosarcina sp. P29
CATACTTCCTCATTCTTTTGGTATCTTCCTTTAATCGATACATTATGTATCTCTTTTTCTTTTACATATTGTTCAATGTCTTCATTAATCATTCCATCGCCATGAAATTTCAAAAAGTAGTCAGGGTTATTTTGCAGTTCATGGATCAATTGAAGATTGACATCTAAGTTTGTAATAGTGCCAACGTATGAGATGTTTAGCGGTCTTCCAACTGATTTCAAAATCGGTCGTTCCAACTTCCCTATATTTTTCACGGTTGTATTATGATTAATAACATATTTCGAACTTGTAGGTAGCCACTCTTTATATCCTGGAGATGAAATAGTAGTAAAAAAAGAAGAATCAATGGATTTTTTTATAGTAAATAATTTTAACGACTTATTATAATCTCTAATATCCATAATATAA
>NZ_PDYX01000111.1:0-407 GCF_002743265.1 Sporosarcina sp. P29
CGGATAAACAAAACGAATACGCTTCGGTTCTAGTCGATACTGTCTCATGGATGTGATGATGTCTAGGAGTCTACCGGGACGGTGGACAAAAGCAGCTTTTCCACCTTGTTTCAATAATTCACTTGCAGACTTTACTGCTTGATCAAGTGTAAGCTCCACTTCATGCCTAGCAATCGTATAATACTCACTTTTATTTCTAGCACTTGCATCATTTGCCGGGAAATAAGGCGGATTGCATGTGACGGTATCATATAACTCATAACCGATTTTTTTTGCAATACCTATGACGTTCTCGTTTTCAATGGTAATCTGTTCTTCCAGACCGTTTAGCGCTATACTTCTTTGTGCCATATCCGCTAAGCGTTCTTGCAATTCAATACCGATGATTTCACCTTTCGTCCGAGCAA
>NZ_PDYX01000112.1:0-406 GCF_002743265.1 Sporosarcina sp. P29
GTAAGAACCTGGCACTACACGGGCAGGAAATCTTCGATAAGGTGATCACGATGGCGCAGTATACACGTGATGAAGTCAATCAGATCGGCGGCTACTATGCATATTCTAAAGAGCTAATCAACGGCGATACTATCTATGATTTCGATGAGTCCAAATTGTCGATTCATACGCGCCAAATGGGATTGGCTGGCATTGAAGTGTATGATATTTTACGCGATGAATACGATATCCAAATCGAGTTCGGTGACGTAGCGAATATCCTGGCTTATATTTCAGTCGGAGACCGTACACTGGATCTTGAACGATTAGTCGCAGCACTAGCAGAAATAAACCGGCGTTTTAAAAAGGATCCTGGTACTTTATTCGATCATGAATATATCAATCCTCAAATTGTTCAATCGCCTCA
>NZ_PDYX01000113.1:0-405 GCF_002743265.1 Sporosarcina sp. P29
AACTGCGGGGTAGGCCGTGGCCCTGAGACAACTGGCAGGCACTATCGCCAGCTGGCTCAGGGCTGGAGGCAATCCCCCACGTGCCTGCGCGGGTCGAGAAAGCATACGCTCACTAATTTTAGTATCCAACAGCTAGTCGAGCGACGTCCCAACCAAAAGTGAATAAGACCTGCAACCGCGTAGTTATTCTGCCAAATGCGTTTCTAAGTTGGGTAACATTCGCAATTTCCCGGTTTGCTAGCCTCTTAGCTGGATAGTGTGTAGGCCACTTCATTCGCAAAAAATAAATGATTAGTATCACAATGTTGCTGGTTTTTTTGCTAGAAACACAAACGAATTCACTTTCCCACAATAGCGCAGGCACAACTGCGGGGTAGGCCGTGGCCCTGAGACAACTGGCAGCCC
>NZ_PDYX01000114.1:0-404 GCF_002743265.1 Sporosarcina sp. P29
GTCTCAAGATTATCGATGCGCTACAGGATGAACAGCAGACGGCCCTCACCAATACAGAACGGGGAGAAGGTGCCCAGGCCATTGCCCTGCTTTATGGTGCCCCCTATGAGCAGGCGCTGGAACGCGCGCAAAACCAGATTGATCACTTTCGCCAGATCCTCGACAAGCGGGTGATTGCGTCCGTGCAGGATGCCACCAAAAAATCGAAAGCGCTGCGTACGGCCTCTGAACTGATGGTTGGCCTGACCGCCCTGCTGTTTCTGTTTGTCCTGGGCTTTATCCTGAAACGCCGCGTGCTGCGCCCCGTGGTGCGTCTGAGCGACGTGGTACACCGTCTGGCGTCGCAGGATTACGCCGTCGAAACGCCGAATTTTAATCAGATTGATGAGATTGGCGATATGGCG
>NZ_PDYX01000115.1:0-403 GCF_002743265.1 Sporosarcina sp. P29
CAGGCCAACGGGCAGATACCTCTCAACCAGCTCTTCCAGCGTCACCCCGGAATTTTCCTGCCAGCCGCTGACTGCAACCTGCTTGTTACCCTGTTCGTCGATACGAACATCCAGCGCCAGCACCAGCGCGTCAGCGCCAAAGCGGCGGAACCAGGCTTTAACCTTTTCAGGATCGTTAACGGCAGTCGAGCCGACGACCACACGCGCCACGCCAGCGTCCAGCAGCGCCGCAACGTCATCTTCCGTACGCACGCCACCGCCTACCTGGACGGGCACATCCACGCCGGCCACCAGTTTTTTAAGAAGTGGGATTTGACGTTTTGTCGGATCTTTTGCGCCAGTCAAATCCACCAGGTGCAGCACCTGCGCGCCCTGGGCGGCATAATCCTGCAGACGTGGCAAG
>NZ_PDYX01000116.1:0-401 GCF_002743265.1 Sporosarcina sp. P29
TTTCATTTTTATAATATGTGGAGAAAACCTTCTATTAAATCCAACCATCAAAATACAGGAGGTTTTCACAGCTTTTATTTCATCTAGTTCATCAAGAGTCAAGCATAATGGTTTCTCCACAAAAACATTTTTATTTTCTTCAAGACCTTTTTTCACCAGTTCTGCGTGGCTATCATGTCTTGTAGTAATGAACATGGCATTAATATCTTTATCTTGAATCACATGATTTATGTCAGTAGAAGCTATTTCGAAACCATGCCTTTTCCCTACATGAACACTTGTCATTCCCCCACTACTTACTATAGTATGCTTTCTCAAACTTTGATTATTCATTGCAGGTAATAATGTTTGATTAGTATAGTTGCCCGCTCCAATAACACCTAAAACTATTTTTTCTTGAG
>NZ_PDYX01000117.1:0-399 GCF_002743265.1 Sporosarcina sp. P29
GAGCAATCCGCGCAATGATTGTCGGCATTCCCAATGTCGGAAAATCTACTTTGATTAACCGATTAGCGAAGAAGAACATCGCTAAAACAGGAAACAAACCAGGTGTAACTAAAGCGCAACAATGGATTAAATTTGAGAAAGAATTAGAGCTTCTTGATACACCAGGAGTGCTGTGGCCGAAGTTTGAAGACCAGCAAGTAGGTTATAAGTTGGCGTTAACAGGTGCAATTAAAGACTCTGTATTGAATATGGAGGAATTAGCAGTATATGGATTACGATTTTTGGAGTCCCATTATCCTGAAAGACTGGCACAGCGCTATGAAATGATAACAGTGGGGGATAATGTTCAATCATTGTTCGATAAAATCGGTGAACGTCGAAAAGTATATACTGTTGGTG
>NZ_PDYX01000118.1:0-397 GCF_002743265.1 Sporosarcina sp. P29
AGACGCCGCTCTGGAAGATTCCATCGCTCGCTTCCAGCAGAAACTGACCGACCTGGGCTTTAATATCGAAGAAGCCTCCTGGCTCAACCCGGTGCCTCATGTCTGGTCCGTGCATATTCGCGATAAAGAGTGTGCCCTGTGCTTTACCAACGGTAAAGGCGCGACAAAAAAAGCGGCACTGGCCTCTGCGCTGGGTGAGTATTTTGAACGTCTGTCGACCAACTATTTCTTCGCCGATTTCTGGCTGGGTGAAACCATCGCCAACGGCCCGTTTGTGCACTATCCAAACGAAAAATGGTTCCCGCTGCCTGAAGACGACGCGCTGCCGGAAGGCATTCTCGACGCGCGTCTGCGTGCGTTCTACGATCCGGAAAACGAACTGACCGCCAGCATGCTG
>NZ_PDYX01000119.1:0-392 GCF_002743265.1 Sporosarcina sp. P29
AGCGAGTGTCTTTTTCCAATTCAAGAATCTTTTCTGTACGTCTAGCGATTTGCTTTTGTAGTTCATATAAAGCTTCGGAACCTTGAACTGCTAGAAAAACAACACGCGGTCCGCTTGAAGATCCGAAAAATGATAAGCCTTTTACGTACACCGTGAATTCTGTATGCGATTTAGCGATTTTCTGAAGAGAAGATTTCAGCCAGGGAAGTTTGGCGTCATCAAGCTCTCCTATATAGCGCATGGTCAAATGCAAATCCTTATCGTGTGGAATTACTTTGTATTTCTCATTCAATTGATATTCTTTTCGAAATTGCTGGGCTATGTCATCGACAGGATGAGCAATAGAGATGCCGATAAAGTAATGTTGTACCAATTCCAGCTCACCTCCTATT